>JAZSAA010000450.1:0-5462 GCA_045601625.1 Clostridia bacterium
TGATGTGACGGATGCCCTCGGTGTCCACGGCCTCGGGGCGGACATACCGCTGGTAGGCCACGGCGCTGGCGATGCTGATCTTGCACTGGGCGTCGATGCCGTCGATGTCGGCGGCGGGGTTGGCCTCGGCGTAGCCCTCCCGCTGGGCCTCGGCCAGCACGTCCTCAAAGCCCCGGCCCTCCCGCTGCATGATGTCCAGGATCAGGTTCGTGGTTCCGTTGACGATGCCGGATATGGCGGTCAACCGGTCGGCGCTGCGGTAGCGCATGAGGTTGTACAGGAAGGGGATGCTGCCGCCGACGCTGGCGTCGTAGCGGTAGTGGACGCCCATATCCCGAGCGAGGGTCAGTATCTCCTCCATGTGGTGGGAGAGCATCAGCTTGTTGGCGGAGACCACGTTCTTCCCGGCCTTCAGCGCCTGCACGGTGAAGGTGTGGGCGGGCTCCATGCCGCCGATCAGTTCGATGACCGTGTCGATGTCGGGATCGTTCAGGATCTCGCTGTAGTCGGAGGTTTCCAGATGCTCCAGCCCCGGGTGGCGCAGCAGTTCAAGGATGCGCACGACGTGGATGTCGTCGCGCTTCTGCAGGTGCTCATAGATGCCGGAGCCGATGGTTCCAAGGCCCAACAATCCGATATTCAAAGACAACAACCCCTTTTGTGTCCTCCGTGCAAACACACGTGTTTTTATGATAGAAACACTATAGCACAACGGAGGGGATTTGTCAAAGCATGAAGCCCCTGTTTTCAGCCTCTTAACGTTTGGAAGTCTGCCGCGGGGAAAAAGACCTATTGCAATTTCAGCCAAAAGCAGTTATGATAAATAAAACCATCGCAAAGTGAGGGCAAACCGTCATGATTCTGTACAGCACGCGCTCCAGCCGGCACACCGCCTCCGCCACCGAAGCCGTTTTGAAGGGCATCGCCCCAGACGGCGGCCTTTACACCCCGATCAGCTTTGCCGATCTGAAGGTGGACGTGGGCAGTCTGCTGAACATGAGCGCCGTTGAAATCTCCGCCGAGGTCGTCGGCAGGCTCTTGGACGATTTTTCCCGCGAGGAGATGCGTACGCTGATCGAGGCCGCCTACGCCGGTAAATTCGAGACGGAGGACCTCACCCCGGTGGAAAAGGTGGGGCAGGACTTCGTGCTGGAGCTGTTCCGCGGCCCCACTTCCGCCTTCAAGGACGTGGCGCTGTCCGTGCTGCCCCGCCTGATTACCGCCGCAAAGAAGAAGCTGGGCGTGGACGAGGAGATCGCGATCCTCACCGCCACCAGCGGCGACACCGGCAAGGCCGCGCTGGAGGGCTTCCACGACGTGGAGGGCACCCGGATCGTGGTGTTCTATCCCGACGGCGGCGTCAGCGACGTTCAGAAGGCCCAGATGGTCACCCAGGCGGGTGGCAACGTGGGCGTATGCGCGGTCAGGGGCAACTTTGACGACGCCCAGACCGGCGTGAAGAACATCTTCGCCGACGACGAGCGCAACCACTGGGCCGCCAATGCCGGCGCGCGGCTGTCCAGCGCGAACTCCATCAACATCGGGCGCCTCGCGCCCCAGGTGGCCTACTACTTCAAGGCCTACTGCGACCTGGTGCTGCGGGGGGAGATCCGGCTGGGCGAGCCGGTGAACTTCATCGTGCCCACGGGCAACTTCGGCGACATACTGGCCGGGGAATACGCCCGGCGCATGGGGCTGCCGGTGGCGAAGCTGGTCTGCGCTTCCAACGCCAACAACGTGCTGACCGACTTCATCAACACCGGCGTGTACGACCGCCGCAGGGAATTCTACAGGACCGCCTCGCCCTCCATGGACATCCTGGTGTCCAGCAACCTGGAGCGCTACCTGTTCCTGGCCAGCGGCTGCGACTTCGACCTGGTCTCGAAGCTGATGGCCCAGCTGAAGGAGGAGGGCGTCTATACCGCGCCTCAGGCGGTGATGGACGAGATGCGCGAGCACTTCTGGGCCGGCTGTGCCGACGACGGGCGGGCGCTGGCCGCCATCGGCGAGGTTTGGCGCGGACACGGCTACCTGATGGACACCCATACCGCCGTGGCCTGGGCCGTGATGGAGGACTTCAAGGCCCAGGTGGACAACGGCTGGGTCAACGTGGTGCTGTCCACGGCCTCGCCTTACAAGTTCAGCCGGGACGTGCTCTCCGCCATCTCCGACAAAAAGCCCGAGAGCGGCTTCGGCGCGATGGACATGCTCCACGAGCTGACGAAGGTGCCGGTGCCCGCGCCTCTGGCCGCGCTGCGGAACATGGCTCCGCGCTTTGACGACTGCGTGGACAAGGACGCCATGCTGGACTACGTGAAGAAGGCCCTCAAATAAAAGACACGCTCCGACGGCATGATCAACCCCTCCGCCGCATATCATCGGATGATCGATTGCGGACAGGAGGGGTTTTTTATGGCGCTGCAAACGCAAACGCAGACCTTTGAGGCGGAAAAGCTGATCGGAGCGCGCCGCGCCCAGGCGCTGGTGCGGGCCGAGGCGCTGGTGCCCGGGGCGGGCCGGGACGCCATCGAGCCGCTGCTGGCGGACGCCAGCCTGTACATCAGCGAGGTGGACGTGCAGGCGGACCGGGTGGTGCTGGAGGGCAGCGTCGCCTGTCAGGCCGTCTATCGCCAGGGCGAGGAGAGCGCCCTGCGCGCGCTGACGGCCCAGGCGGCGCTGAACCACGTGCTGGAGATCCCCGGCGCCCAGCCGGGCATGCTATGCCGCGCCCGGGGAGAGGTGATCCACGTGGACGCCCGCTATGAAAACGGCCACATGGTGTTCCAGGCCGCCTGCGACCTGGCGGTGCAGGTGCTCAGCCTGTCGCCGGTGGAGGTCATCAGCGCCGTGGATGGCGCGGAGGGTATACAGGCCGTGTTCGTTCCGATCCGCTCGGTCAAGCTGGCCGCGGAAGCCAGCGAGCTGGCGCTGCTCAAGGACACGGTGGCGCTGCCCGCGGCTCTGGACGCCCGCACGGCGCTGATGGACTGGGCCGCGGTGGAGCTCGAGGACGTCTCCCCGGACCTGGGCGGTGTCCGGGTGAAGGGCAGGGCGCTGGTGGAGACGCTGGTGGCCAGCGGCGTGGCCGGCCGTCCGGGGGTGGTGGTGCGCTATCCGCTGGCGCTGGACCAGCTGGTGGAGCTGCCGGAGTGGCTGACGGGCGACGTGTCCGCCGAGGTGGATATCCGCAGCGTGCGCAGCCGCGTGGACGCCGGGGAGGACGACGGCGACATGCGCCTGACCTGCGAGATAGAGGCGCGGGTGCGGGTGCTGGCCAACGCCACGGACAACGTGGAGGCCCTCGCGGACGCCTACGCCACCCAGGGCAACCGCCTGGAGACCGAGGACGAGGACGTGCGCCTGTGCCGGGCGGTGGATCGGGCGAGGGTCTGCGAGCTGGTGCGCGGCACGGTGCTGATCGGGGAAAACGCCCCCGGCGTGGGCACGGTCATCGCCACCCAGGTCCATCCGTCCATCGGCGAATGGCGCAACGAAAACGGCCAGGGCGTCATAGAGGGCGTGGCGGAGACCCGGGTGCTGTACATGCCCGGCGGCTCCGACATGCCCGCCGCCGCCGAGGCCGAGCTGCCCTTCACCCTGACGGTGCCCCAGGCGCTGAACGGCGAATCATTGATTGATATACAGGTGCTCTCCGCCGAGGCGAACGCGCTGATGAGCGACCGGCTGGAGATGAAGCTGCAGCTGTCCGTCGCCTGCGAGACCCGGCAGCGCGCCGAGGTGGAGATCGTAACGGAGATCGCCGAAGGCGCGCCCCTGCAGCGAAGGCCCGGCATCGTGGTCAGCTGGCCGCTTGCCGGGGAGACCGGCTGGGACATCGGCAAGCGCTACGGCATCCCCGCCGGGGATGTGGGCGAGGTCGAGGCGGGGAAGGCCGTGGTGCTGAAGGTGTAGCGCGCCATTGCATCCCGCAGCATAATTATTTCAAATTGCGTTCGATTGCTTTTTGCCGTTTCCGGTGCTATAATATACACAAATCGAACAAATGTTCTTTTCTCGTGAAAACGGACGCTCTATCGGCAATGTCGTTTGGCATGGCGCATCGATAAAGATCCTTGGGCTCCGCTGGCGCTCCGATCAGGATGACATACGGCGCTATGCCTACATTCCGGGCGGAGGCGAAACCGAAGTCGCGTCGAAGGCTTGCGGAGCAAAGAATCTGCCTAGCCGGCCGAATGACATTGTCTTTGTCGGAGTTTTTGCCCCGGCGAGTCATGAAAGCCCGGACAACTGCATATATTATGAAAAAACATACAACAACCGGAGGGATACGATGGAAAATCCAAACAACAGAATCGTCGCCGTGGGGCGGCTGGACGGGGAACTGGAATTGAGCCACGAGGTCATGAACGAGCCCTTTTACACGGGCACGCTGCTGGTCAAGCGCCTGTCCGGCACGGTGGATCGCCTGCCGATCACCATACCCGGCAAGCTGATGGGCCTGCTGCCGGAGCCGGAGGACAGCCAGCTGCTGGTGACCGGCCAGGTGCGCTCCTACAACAAGGTGATCGACGGCGCGGGGCGGCTGATGGTGACGCTGTTCGCCCAGAGCCTGGCCCTTTCGCCGGACAACGACACCCTGAACCGGGTCACGCTGACCGGGGCGCTGTGCAAGCCGCCGATCTATCGCTCCACGCCCTTCGGCCGGGAGATCTGCGACATGATGCTGGCGGTGAACCGCGCCTTCGGCAAGAGCGACTACATTCCCTGCATCGCCTGGGGACGGAACGCCCAGTACGCCTCCCGTTTCAGCGTGGGCGATCGGGTGCGGCTGACGGGCAGGCTGCAATCCAGAGAGTATCAGAAGCTGCTGGAGAACGGGGAGTATATGCTCAGAAACGCCTACGAGGTCTCCTGCTTTACCCTGGAGGCCGCCGAAAACGAGCCTGCGGGCATGCCGGTCTACGCGCCGCCCGAGGCACGCTACGCCTTCGACACCGGGGGACGGAAGCACCTGAGTTAACGGACTGGTCCCTGCGGCCATGATTACCTGTCAACGAATGGAGATTCTTCGACTTCGGCTTCGCCTCCGCTCAGAATGACAACACAGCGATGGCTGTCATCCTGAACGAAGCGCAAGCGGAGTCGAAGGATCTTTTTGTATCGCATCGCTCATCGATTGGGCCCCTTTTTACATGGCGGTGATTGCCCCCGCGCGTCTGCGGCGGTACAATAGCCTTGCAGACAATCGAAAGGGGATATGAGAAAATGTCCTGTACGACCATACTGGTGGGCAAGAACGCTTCAAATGACCGATCCACGATGATCGCCCGCACCGACGACGACAACTTTGACGTCAAGAAGCTGATCGTGGTCAATCCAGAAAAACAGCCCAGAAAATACAAGAGCGTCATCTCCCGTGTGGAGATCGAGCTGCCCGACGACCCCATGCGCTACACGGCCTGCCCCAGCGTCGATAAGAAGGAGGGCATATGGGCCGCCAC
>JAZSAA010000451.1:0-4151 GCA_045601625.1 Clostridia bacterium
TGATAGAGTATGGGAAAGTTTTGTGAGGTCTGCGGCAAGGGCGTCGTTTACGGCAACAACGTCAGCCACTCCAACCGCAAGACGCGCCGCACCTGGGCTCCGAACACGCAGAAGGTTCGCGTGCTGGTAAATGGCGTTCCGAAGCGCATGTCCGTGTGCACCCGCTGCCTGCGCAGCAAAAAGGTTGAGCGCGCCCTGTAATTCGGCGGCTTAACCCTCTATGAAGTATTGCTTCAACAAGAAACCGGTTGTTCCGATGCCCCGTCTTTTTAAGGGGCGTCGCGGCTGACCGGTCTTTTTGTTATCACGTCAGGTTTTATGGCGGCGCCCGCGCCGCCACGGGGAGCTATGCCCATGAACAGAACCCTCACCGCCGTTGCCGCCGATAAGGACGCCGGGCGGAAAGTGAAGTACTTCGTCCGGGGCAACATGGGCGTGTCCGGCGGGCAGTTCGCGTCGCTGAAGGCACGGGACGGCCTGCTTGTGAACGGCCTCCCCGTCCACGCCAATGCCATCCTGCGCCCCGGCGACGCGGTGACGGTAATCCTGGAGGATTCGCCGGGGGAAAAGCCCGTCGCCCCGGAGGACAAGCCCGTTTCCATCGTCTACGAGGACGAGGACCTCATCATCATCGATAAGGGCGCGCCGCTGGCCTGCCAGTGCTCGCCGAAACAGCCCGGGGGCACGCTGGAGAACCGGCTGGCCTTTTTGTACCGGGACCGCCCCGGCTTCGTGTTTCGGCCCCTGAACCGGCTGGATAAGGGCACCAGCGGGCTGATGGCCGCGGCCATGAACGCCCACGCCGCCCAGCGGCTGCAGGGGCAGCTTCATACGGATGCCTTCGTCCGGGAATACCTGGCGGTGGTGGAGGGGCGCATGGAAGGCGCGGGCACGATCGACGCCCCCATTATAAAGGAAGCCGCCGCCACCGTGCGGCGCGTCGTGGATTTCGCGGGCGGCAAGCCCGCCGTCACCCATTACCGGGTGGTGGAATCGGGCGACCGTTACTCCCTGGTGCGCCTGCGGCTTCAGACGGGCCGCACCCACCAGATCCGGGTGCACATGGCCCACCTGGGCCACCCCGTCGCCGGGGATTTCCTGTACGGAACGGAGGACCCCCGCCTGCCGGGAAGGTTCGCGCTGCACTCGACCTATATCCGCCTCGCGCACCCCGTCACCGGGGAGACCATCGAACGCACATCGCCGCTGCCCACAGATCTGGCGGCGCTTCTAAAAGAAACATGAGCATCGAATACAGGCAGGCAACCCCCGATATGATCGACCTGCTGGTAAGCACGCGCATCGAGGTGCTTCGCGCCGCGAATCTTCTGGACGAACACGTGGATATGTCCGAAGTGGCCGCACAATCGGAGGCATACTACCGACAAGCGCTGTCCGACGGCAGCCATACCGGCATACTGGCCTTTGACGGCGACGTTTTTGTGGGTGCCGGCGGGGTCAGCTACTACCGCGTGATGCCCACCTTCCACAATCCCGCCGGGCGTTGCGCCTATATCATGAACATGTACGTCCGCCCGGCATACCGGCGGCGGGGCATCGCCACGTCCATGCTGGACCTGCTGGTCGCGGACGCGCGACGTCACGGCGCGGGCCGCATCGGCCTGGAGGCCACCGAAATGGGACGGCCACTGTACGAAAAATACGGTTTTATCCGCGCCGGGGGGGAGATGGAGCTGCCATGACCTCCCGCGATATGGACCGTATAGGTTCCGCCCTCTCCACAGTTCGCGTACCGGCCCGGCCGGAGGAGTACGACATCCACGCCGCCGTGGCCGGGGCGCTGGACGCCGCGGGGCTGGACTACGCCCACGAATACAGATTGGGCCCCCGCTGCCGCATCGACTTCGCGGTGGGGCGCGTGGGCATCGAGGTCAAGAAGGGGCGGCCCGCCGCGTCACAGCTGGCGGCGCAGCTGCGCCGCTATCTGGAATCGGACGCGCTGGACGGCGTGATCGTGGTCACCCAGCGGGCCCTTCCCCTGCCCGCGACCATCAACGGCAAGCCGGTGCGGCTGATCTCGCTGAACCGGTTGTGGGGCGTGGCGCTGCCGTAATGCTCTATGGCGGCGCAGGCGTCCCGGCGCCATTCCCCGCGCCGCATACCCCATTCCCCACGCTGCATTTCCTATACCCATTTTCAATTTCCATTCCCAATTCGGAGGCAAAATGGACTACTACGACGACTACACCGGCGACGGGGCCATCATGATGGACGACTACGGCGACGACTACGCCCCCACAGGCCCCGAATACCCCGCCTACCTGCGGGACGCGACCCCAGGGCGGCACACCTACGGCACCCTCTCCTACAACCGCCGATCGAAGTGCTGGACCATCAAGGGCGAGAGCTGTGTCACCGAGCTGGCCAAGCGGCTGTTCCACGGCTGCGACGGCCGGGGCCGGGGCGTGGCCCGGTTCACCGCCCACCGGCGCATCATCGGCGATCTGAACTGGCTGATGCTGCGCTACCCGCTGGAAATAAGGGAATCGGACCGCGCCCGCTGGGAGGGCGCGCTGGAGGAGGCCCGGGAGTACGCCGTGCGCCGGGAGCAGGCCCTGACCATGCCCGAGACGGCCACGCCCCCGAGGGAGGCTTTCTCCGGCGAGCTGCTGCCCTTCCAGAAGCAGGGGCTGGGGTTCATGCTGTCCACCCGGCGCTGCCTGCTGGCGGACGAGATGGGCCTGGGCAAGACGGTGCAGGCGCTGGCCTTCCTGGCCACCACGGCGGCCTACCCGGCGATTCTGGTGGTGCCGCCCCACCTGATCCGCAACTGGCAGCGGGAAGTGGAGCGTTTCCTTTCGCCGGACGGCCGGCTGCGGGTCCACGTCATCCGGGGGCTGACCCCCTACGCCCTGCCGGAGGCGGACATCTACATCATCCACTACCTGCTGCTGCGGGGGTGGAAGGAGGTGCTGCCGGAGCAGGGCTTCCGCACGGTGATCTTCGACGAGATGCAGGAGCTCCGCCGCAACGGCACCGGCAAGTACAGCGCGGCGAGCCTGCTTTCGGAGGCCTGCGAGAACTGCATCGGCCTTTCCGGCACGCCCATCTACAACAACGGCGGCGAGATCTGGAACGTGGTGAATATCATCGACTTCCACTTCCTCGGCGACTGGGAGAGCTTTTCCCGGGAGTGGTGCTACGGCTACAACACCGCCGTGGTGGCCCGGCCCGAGCAGCTGGGCGAGTACCTGCGCAGTGAGGGGCTGATGCTGCGGCGGCTGAAGGCGGACGTGCTGACCCAGCTGGCCCCCAAGCGGCGGCTGGTGCAGGAGATCGACTGGGACGACGCCGTGTACCGGGAGCTGATGGCCCCGGTGGCGCGGCAGCTGCAAATGCTCCGGGCCACCGACGACCCCTCCCGCCGGGCCATCATCGAGGACGCCATTTCCCAGACCCAGCGCCAGGCCACCGGCATCGCAAAGGCCCCCTTCGTGTGCGCCTTCGTGCGGGCACTGGCGGAGGGGGGCGAGAAGGTGCTGCTGATGGCCCACCACCACGCGGTGATGGACATTTATAAAAAGGAATTGAAGGCCCTGAACCCGAAGTTCATCACCGGGCGGGAGACGGACAAACAGAAGGACGAGGCCGCCGCGGCCTTCATGGAGGGAAAGACCGACCTGCTGTGCATATCGCTGCGCTCGGCCAGCGGGCTGAACTTGCAGCGGGCGACCTGCGTGGTGTTCGGCGAGCTGGACTGGTCCCCCGCCGTGCACTCCCAGGCCGAGGACCGCGCCCACCGCATCGGCCAGCAGGATTCCCTGCTGTGCTATTACCTGGTCTCCCCGAAGGGCAGCGACCGGGACATGCAGGACGCCCTGGGCCTGAAGGTCAGCCAGTTCGTGGCCATCATGGGCGACGCCCAGCCCTCACGGGAGGACCAATTCATGCAGCAGAGCGAAGCCCGGGAACGGATACGGCAGCTGGTGAAGAAGATCGAGGCGGAGGAAGGGAAATTCTGATTTATCGAGCAGGGCTCGATAAATCTAAATTTGAGTATTTAGTATTTAGTGGTTAGTATTTAGTGGCGGTACAAGCGGCGCGGTTTTCAAATTTTCAATTTGAAAATCCGCGGTTTCGGCCTTCGGCCGAAACTGACTTGCCCGAATTGGAAATTCGGTCAAGTCACC
>JAZSAA010000452.1:0-2050 GCA_045601625.1 Clostridia bacterium
CGGATTTCTTTTGATTCAAGGGATCAAGAAACGTTGAAGCCTCTGCCGTTTCCCTTTAATCAAACAAATCCGTCAGGATTTGTACCGCCACTAAATACTAACCACTAAATACTAAATACTCAAATTCTGATTTATCGAGCAACAGCTCGATAAATCAGAATTCCCCTCATCCCACCTCCGCCGCCAGCTGATCCAGCATCTCCCTTGTCACGGGGCAGATGGCGCTGATGTACAGCGTGTCCCGGTCGACCAGCAATTTGCGCGCGGCTTCGTCGTCGCCGTTCCGGTGCAGCATCCGGGCCAGGTAGTAGATCGTGGTGATCTGGCGGGGCTTCTCGGCGTGGGCCTTCTTGTAATAATCCAGCGCCTGAGCGCGGTAGGCCTCCGCCTGCTTTTCATCGCCCTCGGCCTCCGCCATGGCCTCGTACAGCTGGGCCATGTTGTCCAGGGTGGCGGCGTCCTCGTCGTCGTAGTCCATGGCCTGGCGGTTGAATTCCAGGGCGGGGCCGAATTCGCCGCTCTGCCTGGCCTTGTCCACCCAGTACATGCCCAGCGTGCCGTAGATGCTGCCGTTCATGCCCTTGGCCGCGGCGCGCTGGATGGTCTCGATGGCCCGGTCCACCTGGCCCGTGTGCCACAGGTAGATCGAATACTGTATGCGCAGCTGGGCCCAGTCCCCGTCGGACAGGCCCTTCTTCTTGCTCGTCTCCTCCATCAGCGCCCGGGCCTTTTCAAACTCGCCCTCGCGCATCAGCAGCACCGTGTAGGCCTGCAGGACGTTCGGGGCCAGGCTGCCCTGCCGCGCCGCTTCGCCGTACAGCTTCAGCGCCTCGGTGTACTTCTGCTTCGCCTGGGCCACCTTGCCCTCCCCCGCCAGCTTGCCGGCGTCCACATGGAGGTGGTAGGCCCGATTGCCGTTGTAGGCGGCCTTTGCCGCGTCAAAAAAACCCATCAGTCTGCCTCCGTATGCTGTGTCATCTTTTTCCGGATGCGCCCGACCCGCTTTTCCAGCAACTCCGCCGGTTCGCCGTCCGGGTATTTTGCCGATTGTTCCGCGTATTCCAGCGCCCTTGAATAGTCCTTTTTGTGATGCTCGTACAGCTTGGCCAGCTCCACGCAGACCGCGCCGGGCATCTGCCGCCGCCGGAGCATCTGCAACAGCACGTCCTCCGCGCCCGCCCAGTCGCCCGACCGCCGGCCGAGCAGGTAGAGCCGCCAGTTGGCCGAGCCGGCGATGCGCTCGCCGGACAGCGCCGCCAGCGTCCCCGCGGGGCGGGGCTTGGCTGAGGCGCGGTACATCTCCCGCGCGGGCTTCAGTTCGCCCTGTCGCTCCAGCGACCGACCCATCGAAAACTGGTCCCGCTGGTCTGTGATCCGATCCGGCCGGTCGTTGACCTCGCACAGCCGCACCAGCAGCTTCGCCAGCGTGGCGATGTCCTGTCGGTTGTGCCGCACGATGTCGTCCAGCAGCCCGTCCTCCCCGGTCTTCATGAATTCAAAAAAGCGGGCGGGCACCTCGCTGCCGGGCAGGTCGTCCTCCCGGGGCATGCCCAGGATCTCCGCTTCGAGGTTGCACAACCGGCAGCTGCCCAGCCGCAGCTTCCACGCCCGGCGGGACGGGTAGAGCAGGTCCAGGTTGTCCAGGTCCCTCCAGCGGTCCCGCATGCGGTTCATGGTGAAGCGGGTCTCGAGCAGGGGCATGTCGAAGTTGCGGCCGTTGAAGGTGCATACGCTGTCAAATTCCGCCATGCGCGCACCCAGGCGGTCCAGCAGCGCGGGCTCGTCGGCGTATTCCCGCAGCATCAGCTGTTCGATCACCAGTTCCCCGCCCTCGACCCAGCCTATGCCCACCAGAAACGCCACCGTGCCCGCGGCGCCGGACAGGCCGGTGGGCTCGGTGTCCAGGAACAGGCAGCGGCGGACGTCGAAACGCGGACCGCACCACCCGATGCGTCGCAGCCCCGTGGAGGGCAGGCTAAGGATCTCCGGGTCCAGCGGCTCCCGGCTGACATGGCAAATCAGGCCGCCCCGTCGCGGCGTCGCCGCGACG
>JAZSAA010000453.1:0-2668 GCA_045601625.1 Clostridia bacterium
GAATCCGGGCCGATGGACGGGTCGGTGACGGGGTACTTCTGCACGATGATGTTGTTGTACACCCGGTCGTCGCCGTGGAGGATGGTCATGAACCCGGCCACCTCGGTGCGGTGGCGGATGTGGTAGGGGGTGTAGCGGGGCTCGCGCTGGCCGTTGACGACGCTGTCCACGCCGGAGTTGATCAGCCCGAACGCGCCGCACATCAGGTTGTGTACCACGGCCAGGCCCTCGCTGGGCATGATGACCGAGGCCTTCGACAGCAGCACGTTGTTGTCGATCAGCGTCGGGCCGTGGCCCACCTCGATGAACACATCGCAGTTGAACATCGCGCCCTTGGCGATGCCGACGCCCTCGGGCCGCTGGTTGTCGTGCATCAGGTTCTGGCTGATGCGCGCGCCCTGGGCCTCCCAGTCCAGCCACACGCCCTCGATGCAGTGGTGGATGTGGTTGCGGCGGATGGTGACGTCGATCGCCGCGTGCAGCTTGATGCCCGCGGTCTCCGCGCCGCCCAGCTGCTGGCTGTTGCAGACGTGGTGGATGTGGCAGTCCTCGATGGTGGAGAACACCGCGCCCATGCGCCCGACGATGCCGGTCTGCTCACAGTGGTGGATCTCGCAGCGGCGCACGGTGTGGGCGCCCACCTTCTCCTTCAGCCACCCGTGGTACTGGCCGCGGCACACGGCGTCGCGCTCCATCTGGGTGGGGGACTTCACGTGCTTCGTGTAGAAGTACATGTCGTTTTCCGGGTCGCGGTATTTGCCCAGGCTGATGCCGCAGCAGCGGCTGCCCCACACGGCGCAGTCCTCGATGATCCAGCCCTTGGACCAGTGGGGGCCGATCAGGCCGTCCTGGTAGGCGGCGGGGGGCGCCCAGGTGGTCGCGCCCTTGTTGATGTCGAAGCCGGACACGGTGATGTAGCTTATGCCGTTTTCATCGGGCATGAAGCAGTTGCGGCGCACGGCGATCTCCACCTTCTGGGCGTTGGGGTCCAGGCCGTGGAAGTTGGCGTACAGCACGGTTTCATTCCCGTCCTGCTCGGTGTACCACTTCCAGGTGGATTCTTCGGCGTTCCAGGCGCAGGGGTCGGCCTCGCCGGCGAGGCACTCGTCCAGCGTGTCGGTCTCGTACATGGCCAGGTCGTTCAGGTACACCGAGCCGGTGTGCCGCACGTTGGGGGCGAAGTACCAGTCGCCGCAGACCCGGGTGGTGTAGGGGTTGTAAGCCCCGAACACGCCGTTGTCCACGCGGTTGACCCAGACGTCGCCCTTGAACTTCTTCCAGCCGGTCAGCGCCTCCGCGCCGGTGATCACCGCGCCAAGGGGCGTTTCCGAGCGATAGACGATGCGGGCGTCCTCCCTGCCCGCGTGGCGGGGGGTCACCTTCTCACGGTACACGCCGGGGGCCACCAGGATCTCGTCGCCGGCCACGGCGATGCGCGCCGCGTCGTCGATGTGGCGAAAGGGCATCTCCTTCGAGCCGTTGCCGTCCCGGGATGCCTGTGCGTTGACGTAGTAGAGCATACAGGTGCCTCCTTTACTCTCATTCCTCGGTGCTCTGGATGGAGGCCATGGAAAGCACGGCCCGGTCCATGCACCACTCATCCGCGTTCATGTGGAAGTAGTGGATCATCAGGAAATCCCCGTCGCCGGCGCCGATGGCCACGATCATGTGCTCACCGTTGTTCTCGGTCATCAGCAGGGCGTTGTAGTTGTTGACGCGGGTGAGGGTGGGGGCGTCGTAGAGTTCCCGGTTGAGGTTATCCAGCAGGTCCGCCGCGGTCTCGATGCCCTCGCCCACGTTGGTGAACTGGACGCCGATCTCCAGCGGGTATTCGTCGTTGCCGAAGAAGTCGATGAAACCGGCGGCCTTGTCGTTCTCTTCAATCTTCTCGCCGTCGGCCTGGATGAACTCCTCGGGGATCCAGATCTTCAGGTTGAACTGGCTGTAGGTGGCCCAGTTGCCCTCCGCGCCCATCTTCTCGGCGAGCTTCTCGTACTCCTCCCAGCTGTAGGTCTGCGTTTCCGATTCCTCGGCGACGGCGGTAACGGCGAACAGCAGCATTGCTGCAAGTATCAGGCTGACGATCTTCTTCATGGGGGTGTCCTCCTTGTAATTCATTATCGGATCTCGGCCTTGCCGCCCATGTACATGCGCAGGGCTTCGGGGATGCGGACGCTGCCGTCGGCCTGGAGGTTGTTCTCCAGGAAGGCGATCAGCATGCGGGGCGGGGCGACGACGGTGTTGTTGAGGGTGTGGGGCAGGTACTTCTTGCCGTCCGCGCCCTTGACGCGGATCTTCAGCCGGCGGGCCTGGGCGTCGCCCAGGGTGGAGCAGGAGCCCACCTCGAAGTACTTCTGCTGGCGGGGGCTCCAGGCCTCCACGTCGCAGCTCTTGACCTTCAGGTCGGCCAGGTCGCCGGAGCAGCATTCCAGCGTGCGCACGGGGATGTCCAGCGTGCGGAAGAAGTCCACGGTGTTCTTCCACAGCCTCTCGTACCACATCATGCTGTCCTCGGGCTTGCAGACCACCACCATCTCCTGCTTTTCAAACTGGTGCACCCGGTACAGGCCGCGCTCCTCGATGCCGTGGGCGCCCACCTCCTTGCGGAAGCAGGGGGAGTAGCTCGTCAGGGTCTGGGGCAGCTCGTCCTCGGTGAGCATCTGGTCGA
>JAZSAA010000454.1:0-14630 GCA_045601625.1 Clostridia bacterium
CCCGGCTTCACCACCGAATTCCGGGAGGCCGAGAAGTGAGAGCCGCCGTTTTCGCCTTCACGGAGAGGGGCAAAACGACAGCCCGGCACGTGGCGGGGCTGCTGGACGGCGACATCGCCCTGTATGCCCCGGCGCGGCTGGCAGGGGCGGGCTTTGACGCCTATGAAGGCGGCTTGCCGGCGTTCGTCGGCGGGCTGTTCGATCGTGACGTCCTCGTCTTTGTCGGGGCCACGGGCATCGCGGTGCGGGCCGTCGCGCCCCACGTGGCCAGTAAGAAGAGCGACCCGGCGGTGATCTGCATGGACGAGGCCGGACGGTTCGTCATCCCGCTGCTCTCCGGCCACATCGGCGGGGCCAATGCCCTGGCCCGGCGGCTGGCGGCGGCACTGGACGCCACGCCGGTCGTCACCACCGCCACCGATGTAAACGGCCGCTTCTCCGTGGACACGTGGGCCACCGAACACGGCATGGCCATCACTTCGATGGCGCTGGCAAAGCGGGTTTCGGCGGAGATACTGACCCGTGACATCCCCTTCTGGTCGGATGCGACAAGGCCGGACAAGCTGGCCGAGGGCCTGGTCTGGAGCGACTGCGGCGAACTGGGCGTATGCGCGTCCATACACGATATAAAACCCTTCAGTGACACGCTGCTGTTGGTGCCCTGCGTGCTGCGCGTCGGCATCGGCTGTCGCCGGGGCACGCCCGCACAGGCCATCGAGGCGGCGGTTCAGAGGGTGTTTTCGGAGAACAACCTGCGCTCCGAGGCCGTGGCGGGGGTCGCCAGCATCGACGTGAAATCGGACGAGGCGGGGCTGTTCGAATGCTGCCGGAGTCGCGGCTGGCCGGTGAAGTTCTACACGGCGGCCCAGCTGAACGCCGTGCCGGGCAGCTTCACGAGATCGGAGTTTGTACAGAATAACGTAGGCGTGGACAACGTCTGCGAGCGCGCTGCGGCGGCTTCCGGGGGAAAAATCATCGTCAGAAAGACGGCCCTGAACGGCGTGACCGTCGCTGTGGCCGAGATGAAATGGGGGATTGAATTTGGCTAAGATTCGCGTGGTGGGCATCGGCCCCGGCGACTATCAGGAGATGACCCTGAGGGCGGTGGACGCCCTGAACGCCTGCGACGTGATCGTGGGCTATCACGTGTACGTGGACCTGGTAAAGGACCACTTCCCGGACAAGGAGTTCCACACCACGCCCATGCGCCGCGAGGTGGACCGCTGCAAAATCGCCCTGGACCTGGCCCGGGAGGGGCGGGACGTGGCGATGATCTGCAGCGGCGACGCCGGCGTATACGGCATGGCGGGGCTGATTTACGAGCTTCGGGGCGAGGACACGGCCATCGAAGTGGAGGTCGTGGGCGGCCTCACCGCGGCCATCTCCGGCGGGGCCCGGCTGGGCGCGCCGCTGACCCACGACTTCTGCGTCATCAGCCTCAGCGACCTGCTGACGCCCTGGGAAACCATCGAGAAGCGGCTGGAGTGCGCCGCGCTGGGCGACTTCGCCGTGGCACTGTACAACCCCGGCAGCATGAAGCGCAGGGATTACCTGCAAAGGGCCTGCGACATACTGCTGCGCCACGCGAAGCCCGAAACCGTGTGCGGCGTGGTGAAGAACATCGGCCGCGAGGGCGAGGAAATCCGGGTGATGACCCTTTCCGAGCCTCGGGACTACCAGGCCGACATGTTCACCACCGCCTTCATCGGCAATTCCCACACGAAGGTCATCGGCGGGCGGATGGTGACGCCCAGGGGGTATCGGGATGTCTGAGCTCTGCGTATTCGCGGGCACCAGCGAAGGCCGGAGGCTGCTGGAGTTCCTGGCGGGCGAGGATGTCCGCGCCCTGGCCTGCGTGGCCACGGATTACGGCGAAACGCTGGTCCCCCGGGCGGACACCATCGAGGTCTCGACGGGGCGGCTGGACAGCGACGCGATGCGGGCGCTGTTTACCAAACGCCGCTTCGACCTGGTGATCGACGCCACCCACCCCTTCGCCACGGCGGCCTCGGAGAACATCGCCGGGGCCTGCGCCGAAACCAACACGGAATACCTGCGCCTGAACCGGGGGGATTCCGCTTCGGACGGCGACGCGGTGGTCGTGGATTCCATACAGGCCGCGGCGGATTTCCTGGCGGACCATCCCGGCAACGCCCTGCTGGCCACCGGCAGCAAGGAATTGAAGCCCTACACCACAGTCCCCGACTGGCAGGCGCGGTTCTGGCCGCGGGTGCTGCCGATGGCGTCGTCGCTGGAGGCCTGCGCGGCGGCGGGGTTCGCCCCGGCCCACATCATCGCCATGCAGGGCCCCTTCCCGGTGGAGATGAACGTGGCCACGCTGAAGGCCATCCGCGCCCAGTGGCTGGTGACGAAGGCCTCCGGTGACAGCGGCGGCTTTGCGGACAAGGTGGAGGCCGCGCGACTGGCCGGCGCCCGCTGCGTGGTCATCGGCAAGCCGGTGCAGCGCGAAGGCCTGGACTTCGCCGGGGTCGTGAACCTGCTGATGGAACGCTACGGCCTGCGGGACGTGCGGCAGATCGACATCGTGGGCATCGGCATGGGTTCCCCTGAGACCCTGACCCGTGAGGCCGCTGCGGCGCTGGACGCTTGCGACTGCATGATCGGAGCCAGGCGGATGCTGGAGGCCGCGGCGCGAAGCGGCGTCCCCGCCTATGACGGGATCGCCCCGGCGAAGATCGCCGCGACCATCGCCGAACACCCGGAGCACCGCCGCGTCGCGGTGGTGATGTCCGGCGATTCCGGCTTTTTCAGCGGCACGAAGAAGCTGCTGCCGCTGCTTGCGGGCCACCGTGTGCGGGTGATCCCGGGCCTTTCTTCGATGCAGGTGCTCTGCGCCCGGCTGCAGACCAGCTGGGACGACGCCCGGGCGATATCGCTGCACGGGCGGACGGGTTCGGTGGTGCCGGAGGTGCTGAAGCACGGCAAGGTGTTCGCCCTGACCGACGGCGCGGACGCGCTGAAGCGGGTGTGCGCCGACCTGTGCGACGCTGGGCTGGGGGACGCGCGGGTCTCTGTGGGCCAGCGGCTGTCCTACCCCGACGAGGTCGTGATCACCGGCACGGCGGCGGAGCTGGTGGATACCGGCGTCGCGCCGCTGAGCGCGGTACTGGTCGAATACCGGGCCCGGAAGCGCGCGCTGCCCGTGGGCCTGCCCGACGAGGCGTTCATCCGCCGGCTGGGCGAAAACGTCAGGGCCGTGCCCATGACCAAGAGCGAGGTCCGCGCCGTCAGCGTCTCGAAGCTGCGGCTGACGGAGGACGCCGTGGTCTGGGACGTAGGTGCGGGCACCGGCTCGGTGTCGGTGGAGGCCGCACTGCTCTGCCCCGGGGGGCACGTGTACGCCGTGGAGTGCCGTGAGGACGCGGCGGACCTCATCGTCCAAAACGCGAAGAAATTTGCCCTGCGGAACCTGACCGTGGTGCGGGGAATGGCCCCGGAGGCGCTTGTCGACCTGCCCGCGCCGACCCACGTGTTCGTCGGAGGAAGCTCGGGGAATATGCGGCCGATCGTCGAGGCCGCCCTGGAGAAGAACCCGAACGTCCGGGTGGTGGCGAACGCCATCGCGCTGGAGAGCGTGGGGGAGATCGCCGCCCTGGCCGACGCCCTGGGCTTTGCGGAGAGCGAGATCGTGCAGATGACCCTCGCCCGCAGCCACAGGGTCGGGCGCTACAACATGATGACCGGCCTCAATCCGATCTGGATCGCGGCCATGCAGCGAGGTGGAGAGAGACATGAAGATTGAACTGGAGCGCGTCGCGCCGATGGAGATCGAGGCGCGGAGCTTTGAGATCATCGAGAGCGAGCTGCCCCATCCCATCGACCCGGCGCTGGCGCCCATCATCAAGCGGGTGATCCACACGAGCGCCGACTTCGATTATGCCGATACGCTGTGCTTTTCCGAAAACGTGGTGGAGAAGGCGCTGGAGGCGATCCGGGAGGGCGCGGTGATCGTCACCGACACCACCATGGCCATGTCCGGCATCAACAAAAAGACACTGGCGAAGCACGGCGGCGAGGTCCGCTGCTTCATCGGCGACGCCGACGTGGCCGAGGCCGCGAAGGCCAACGGTACCACGAGGGCGGTGGCAAGCATGGAGAAGGCGGCGACCATCGACCGGCCCCTGATCTTCGCCATCGGCAACGCGCCCACGGCGCTGGTGCGCATCTGCGAGCTGATGGCCGAGGGCCGGCTGCACCCCCGGCTGGTGATCGGCGTGCCCGTGGGGTTCGTGAACGTGGTGCAATCCAAGGAGCTGATCATGACCGCCGACGTGCCCTACATCGTGGCCCGGGGCCGCAAGGGCGGCAGCAACGTGGCCGCGGCCATCTGCAACGCGCTGCTGTATATGCTGGGAAGATAAGATAGCGATGACGGCTGCAGCGGCGGCCCCGGGCCGCCATGAACGCACCGAAGGAGTCAAAGGAAATGCTTCGCCACTACGTCACCAAAAACGGCAAGACCATGCGCTGCGGCTACACCACCGGTTCCTGCGCCGCGGGTGCGGCGGGGGCGGCGACCGAGATGCTGCTGACCGGGAAATCCGTCGCGCGCCTGGACATGGACACCCCCAAGGGCATCCGCCTGAACCTGGACATCGTGGACCCCGAAATCGGCGAGGACTACGCCCGCTGCGCCGTGCAGAAGGACAGCGGCGACGACCCGGACATCACCAACGGCATATTGATCTGCGCCACCGCGAAAAAAACCGACGTCGGTATTTCGATCGACGGCGGCGAGGGCGTGGGCCGGGTGACGAAGCCGGGGCTGGACCAGCCGGTGGGCGCGGCGGCCATCAATTCGGTGCCCCGGCAGATGATCGCGGAGCAGGTGCGCGCCGCCTGCGCGCGCTGCGGGTATGACGGCGGCATATCGATCGTCATCGAGATCCCCGAGGGGCGGGCGCTGGCGCACAGGACCTTCAACCCCCGCATCGGCATCGAGGGGGGCATCTCGGTGATCGGCACCACCGGCATCGTGGAGCCCATGTCCAACGCCGCCCTGGTGGACACCATCCGCGTGGAGCTGAGCGTGCTGGCTGCCTCCGGGGCGAAGGATGTGCTGCTGTGCCCCGGCAACTACGGCGAGACCTTCGCCCGGGAGCAGCTGGGCCTGTCGATGCGGCGGCAGGTGAGCACCAGCAACTTCATCGGCGAGGGCGTGCAGGCCGCGGTGGCCGCGGGGTTCGAGCGCATCCTGCTGGTGGGCCACATCGGCAAGCTGGTGAAGCTGGGCATCGGCATGACCAACACCCACTCCCAGAACGGCGACGGGCGCATGGAGACGCTGATCGCCTGCGCGCTGGCCTGCGGGGGCGATTTGGAATTGCTCCGAGCGATACAGGGCTGCGTCACCACCGATGCCGCGTTGGACGCCCTCGGCGCGGCCGCACTGCTGCGGCCTGTGATGGACCTGCTGGGCCGGCGCATCCAGGCGACGCTGGAGCGCTGGGTGCCTGCCAGGGTTGAAATCGGCTTCATCTGCTTTACCAACGCCGGCCCCTGGCAGGGTGTGCTGGCGAAGAGCGATAACGCCGACAGGCTGGCGGTGGCTTGGCGGGCGTGAGGACAGGCATACAGGCATAAATGATCCCCTGCGGGAACGCATTCCCGCAGGGGATCGCTGTCACGGTCGAAATCAATAGCCCGAGTCCACCAGGGTCCAGCTGCCGCCGTCCTCCCGGGCCAGCCACCAGCCGAAGTCCTCGTATTCGAAGTCTGGGTCCAGGGCCAGGTCGCCGCCCTCGGCGGGGGAATGGAAGTTGGTCTGGAACAGGGCGCACTGGGTGTAGGTCTTGCCTTCTGCCGCCTCATGCCCGTTCAGCCATTCCAGGTTCTCTTCGGTGCAATTCTCGTCGCCAGCATAGCGTATGCTGTGCAGCTCAACGCCCTTCCAGTCGGCGATATGCGCGCGGATGAGCTCCATGCCCTCGAGCAGCTCCTCCTTGAGGTACAGCTCGGAATTACCGAGGTTGATGGCGACGGGCGCGTCCTTGCGCTGGAAGTCGACGGTGTTCTCGGAGTCCTCGTCGCGCAGCCAGGTCAGGATCATGTCGTCGGGGTTGCCGGTGAAGAAGAACGCGCCGGTCTGGCCCGCGACGGCGGCTTCGCCCAGCTCCGGGGCTTCCTCGGAGTCGGGGATCTCCACATTCCAGGTCTTGCCCTTGTCGTAGACGAAGCGGTCCAGCTCGCAGTCGTAGTAGATCGTGGTCTTGAACACGTAGCCGCCGTGGGACTGAGCGCCGCTCATATCCACGTCCCAGGCCCTGCCGCCCTCGTTCTTGGCGATGGTCATGGTCGCCATGCCGTCGGCGCTGTCGTATTCGCCGATCAGGTAGGGATCGAACGTCTCGGGATCGGGGGAGGCGGTGTAGCTGCCGCCGGTGGCCTCGGTCACCTTGCCGTCCTTGACGGACAGGTCCCAGGTGTGGTATTCGTCGCAGGCGATGCCGATGTAGTGGCGGACCCCCACGCTGATCTCGCCGTCGCCGGTGGGGTCGTACTGAATGACGAATTCATCGCCCTCCAGCTCGGCCTTGGCCAGCTTGACCACGGAATCGTCCTGTTCCATGTCGTCGGCCAGCCAGCCCAGGTCGCCGCTCTCGTCGGGAATGCGGATGACGTAGCTGCCGTCCACGATTTCGCACTTGATTCCAGTCTTGGCCTCCTCGGCCACCGCGGCCACGGAGCAAAGCAGCAGCGCCATGGCCAGCATGATTGCAAGAAGCTTCTTCATCATGATTAACACCTCCAATTTACACTCAAGCCCCTTGTTGGTCGGGGCGTTTGTTCCGATTGACAGGGCCAGTATAGTCCAACGCGCGTCACAGAAGCGTCACAGGAGGCCGACTCACTGCTTCATCAGCGCCGCCCCGGCGTTCCATGCCTTGCCCACCTGTTCGCCGGAGACATAGTAGCCGTGCTGGAACTGGTCGAAGATCAGCGCGTCCAGAGTCGCGGGGTCGACCTTGCCATTGTCGGACAGCACGGCCTCCTCCGCGGCGGTGTTGACGATTTTGCCGACGATGGCGTAGAAGCTGTCGGTGCTGGTGACCTCAGCCAGCTCGCACTCCATCACCACAGGGAATTCCTCGATGACCGGGGCGTTGACGAATGCGCTCTTCGCGGCGTGGTAGCCGGTGCGCTCGAACTTGTCTTCCATCTTGTTGCCGGTGGCGATGCCGAAGAAGTCCGCCACGTCCATGTGGGCCCTGTCGGCCAGGGCCACGGTGAAGGCCTTGGTTTTCAGCAGGTTTTGGGTGGTCTTGTGGTCCTCGTCGATGAACAGCGCGATGCGATCGCTGTTGCAGATCATGCCCCAGGCGGCGTTCATCACGTTGACCTTGCCGTTTTCGTCGTAGACGGCGACCATCAGCACGGGCATGGGATACACGGCCTGTACGACACCGAGATTTTTCTTCATGTCTATTCATCCTTTCGCTGTTGGGATTATACCTATGGTATCACAAGTTGGGTCCAATGGCAAGCCCGACCATCCGGGCAGGCGCGTTCCCGCACGCGGGAGTATGACCGGAAGACGATGTCCTGACCGCGGTCGCGTTTTCCTCCCGCGGTCATTGACATCGACCACCAGCCTTGTTATAATACCATTAAACTGGGGATTTTTGATCCGGGCAGCCATTATTTGAGGGGAATGAGCGAACCATGTTGGAGAAGTTGTTTCACCTGAAGGAACGCGGCACGGACGTCAAAACCGAGCTGGTGGCCGGTTTGACAACGTTTGCCACGATGGCCTACATACTGGCCGTCAATCCCGGGATACTGTCCGCATCGGGCATGGACTTCGGCAAGGTGTTTGCCGCCACGGCCATCGCCTCCGCCATTGCCACGCTGGTCATGGGTATCGTGGCCAACCTGCCCTTCGCCCTGTCCGCGGGCATGGGCCTGAACGCCTTCTTCGCCTACACGGTGTGCCTGGGGATGGGGTATTCCTGGCAGTGGGCGCTGTCCGCCATATTCGCGGAAGGCATCATATTTATACTGCTCACCTTCTGCAACATCCGCGAGGCCATCGTCAACAGCATACCGGCCAGCCTGAAAAAGGCCATCGGCGCGGGCATCGGCCTGTTCATCGCCTACATCGGCCTGAAGAACGCCGGCATCATCATCGCCGACCCGGAGGGCACCATATCGGCGCTGAGCGCCAAATGGTTTCAGGCCGACGCCGGCGTGGCCATGCTGGGCATACTGATCACCGGCGCACTGCTGATCTTCAGGGTCAAGGGGGCGCTGCTCATCGGCATCGTGGTCACCACCATCATCGGCATCCCCCTGGGCGTGACCCACTACGCCGGCGGCTCCTTCACGCCTACCGCCCCCTACTTCTGCAACTTCGCCTTCAATGAGATCTTCTCCAGCGGCAGGTCCGTGTTCGACTTCATCGTGGTGGTCTTCACGTTCCTGTTCGTGGACATGTTTGACACCGTGGGCACGCTGATCGCCTGCGCGGGCAAGTCGGGCATCATCAAGGCGGACGGGACCATACCCAACTGCAAGCAGGCGCTGCTGGCGGACGCCATCGGCACCACCGCCGGCGCGATGCTCGGCACCTCCACCGTCACCACCTTCGTGGAGAGCGCCTCCGGCGTGGCCGAGGGTGGGCGCACGGGCCTGACTGCCGTCACCACCGCGCTGCTGTTCCTGGCGGCGCTGTTCCTGGAGCCGCTGTTTGGCTCCATCCCCAGCGCGGCCACCGCGCCGGCGCTGGTCATCGTGGGCCTGATGATGGTCAACCCCATCCGCGATATCGACTACGACGACTATGCCGAAAGCATTCCCGCCTTCATGACCATCATCATCATGGTGTGCGCCTCGTCCATTTCCGACGGCATCATGTTCGGCGTGCTGTTCTACGTGTTAAATAAGCTCATCACTCGCCGCTTCAGGGACCTCAACCCCGCCATACTTGTGGTCGCCGTGCTGTTTATCATCAAGATCGTGCTGAACATGATCGCGTAATTCGCGGTGAAAGGAGCCGCCATGGACAAACAGATCCTCAGACGCCGGATCGACGTGGCCGCGGGACGCGCGCCCGCGGACCTGCGCATCGCCAACTGCCGGATCGTCGACGTCTACAGCAAGGCGGTCTTTCCCGGCGACGTGCTCGTCTCCGACGGCATGATCGCCGGCTTCGGCGCGCCGGGCTTTCCCCCGGCCAGGGAGACCTATGACGCGAAAGGCGCGTATCTCGCGCCCGGCCTGATCGACAGTCATGTGCACATCGAATCCAGCCATCTGTCGCCGGCGGAGTTTTCCCGGGTGGTGGTGCCCTGCGGCACCACCACGGTGATCGCCGACCCCCACGAGATCTGCAACGTGTGCGGGCTGGACGGCTTCGACTACATGCTCAGCGCCTCCGAGGGCATCGCCCTCCAGGTTTTTCTCCAGGTGCCCTCCTGCGTGCCCTGCACGCCCTTCGAGCATGCCGGGGCGGTGATGGACGCGGCCGAGATCGCCAGACGCATTGGCCTGGAGCGGGTGCTGGGCTTGGGGGAGCTGATGAATTTCGTGGGCACCTGCGCCGCGGACGACGACATACTGGACAAGGTGATGGTGGCGCAGAGCCACGGCAAGGTCGTGGACGGCCACAGCCCCGGCCTGAGCGGCCCTATGCTGGACGCCTACATCGCCTCTGGCGTGCGCACCGACCATGAGTGCGCCAGACCACAGGACCTGGCGGAGCGCATTCGCCGGGGCATGTACGTGATGCTGCGCCAGGGCACGTCCTGCCATGACGTGCTGAACCTGCTGCCTGGCGTGAACGCGGGCAACGACCGGTTCTGCATGTTCTGCACCGATGATCGCCAGCCCGCCAGCCTGATCAAAAAGGGCCACATCGCCAACAACATCCGCCTGGCCGTGGGGGCGGGGCTCGATCCCATCACCGCCCTGCGCATGGCCACGATCAACGTGGCCGAATGCTACAACCTGCGGGACAGGGGCGCGGTGGCCCCGGGCAAGCGGGCCGACCTGATCCTGTTTGAGGACCTGGAGAACCTGTGGGTCCGGGAGGTGTGGATCGGCGGCAGGCACGTGGCCAGCAAGGGCGTCTATCTGGCCGATGATCCCCAGGTGGAGGCCCGGAACGTCAAGGGGCGCATGAACGTGCGGGACTTTTCGGAGGAACGCCTGGCCCTGCCGCTGACATCGGATTACGTGCGCACGATTCGCATGAGCCCCGGCTCCGTTGTGACCGGGGACGGGCGGGCCACTGTGCAGCGGGACGCCAGGGGCCAGTGGGTGCGGGACGGGCAGGACATCGTGAAGATCGCCGTGGTGGAACGCCACAGGGGCACGGGCAACGTGGGCCTGGGGCTGCTGGAGGGCTACGGGCTTCAAAACGGGGCCATTGCCACCAGCGTCGCCCACGATTCCCACAACATCATCGTCGCCGGGGACAACGACCGGGACATGGCCCTGGCCGTGGAACGGCTGGTGGAGATCGGCGGCGGCCTTGCGATCGCCAGCGGCGGCAGGGTGCTGGACAGCCTGGTGCACGAGATCGCCGGCCTGATGACAGACCGACCCTGCGAATACGTGGCCCATCGCATCGACAAGCTGTGCAAGCAGGCCTGGGAGAACCTGGGCGTGCACCGGGACATCGATCCCTTCATGGCCCTGTGCTTCATGGCGCTGCCGGTCATCCCCAGGCTGAAAATCACCGACACCGGCCTGTTCGATGTGAACGCCTTCAGGACGGTGACGGTCGAGGCGGAATTAAAACACAGAGTATAATTCGGAGGAAACAGATGAAAAAGCTCTCATTGAACGGCGATTGGACGCTGCAAGTTTCCGGCTGGGACCACGCGGTGCCGGCCACCGTGCCCGGCTCGGTCTATCACGACCTGCTGGCGGCGGGGGAGATCCCCGACCCGTTCTGGCGGGACAACGAAAACGAAGCGCTGAAGCTGATGGAAAACGATTTCACCTATGACCACGCCTTCACGGTACCGGACGGGCTGCTGGCCTGCGACCGGGTGCTGTTGCGCTGCGAGGGGCTGGACACGCTGGCGCAGATCAGCGTCAACGGGACCCCGGTCGGCTCCGCCGACAACATGCACCGCACCTGGGAATACGACGTGAAGGACCTGCTGCGCCCCGGTGAGAACGCCATATCCGTCACCTTCCGGTCGCCCACGAAGTACATCCGCAAGGCCTACGCCGCCAGCCGGGCCGACGGCACCTCCGACGCGATGCAGGGCTTTCCCCACATCCGCAAGGCCCACTGCATGTTCGGCTGGGACTGGGGCCCGCGGCTGCCCGACGCCGGCATCTGGCGGGACATCTGCCTGCTGGGCATCGATGCCGCCCGCATCGAACAGCTTCACATCCGACAGCGGCACGGGGACGGCCGGGTGACCCTGACGGTGGAGACCGGCATAGACGGGAACGCCGACGGTCTGGACGTGCGCGTGACCGTCGCGTCTCCCGACGGGAAGACCTTCGAGGCGACTGGGGCACATGGTGAGATCGAGATCGAAAACCCCATGCTGTGGTGGCCCAACGGCCTGGGGGACCAGCCGCTGTACACCGTGGAGGTGACCCTCTGCAGGGACGGCGCGGCACTGGACACCCAGCAGAAGCGCGTCGGCCTGCGCACGCTGACCGTTACCCGCAAAAAGGACCAATGGGGCGAGAGCTTCTGCCACACCGTCAACGGCGTGGACGTGTTTGCCATGGGCGCGGATTACATCCCCGAGGACAACCTGCTGCCCAGGGTGACGCCCGAGCGCACCCGGCGGCTGCTGGAGGACGCGAAGCTGGCCAACTTCAACTGCGTGCGCGTCTGGGGCGGCGGCTACTACCCTGACGACTGGTTCTACGACGCCTGCGACGAGCTGGGCCTGCTTGTGTGGCAGGACTTCATGTTCGCCTGCGCCGTGTACGACCTGACGGAGGCCTTCGAGGCCAACATCCGCGCCGAGTTCGTGGACAACATCCGAAGGCTGCGCCACCATGCCTCGCTGGCCCTTTGGTGCGGCAACAACGAGATGGAGCAGTTCGTGGCCGTGGGCGAGTGGGTTTCCAGCAAGCGCCAGGCCGCGGACTACATCAAGATGTACGAGTACATACTGCCCCAGGTGCTGAAGACCGAGGACCCGGACACCTTCTACTGGCCGGCATCCCCCTCCAGCGGCGGCAGCTTCGATGAACCCCAGGACCCGAATCGGGGCGACGTGCACTACTGGGAGGTCTGGCACGGCCTGAAGCCCTTCACCGACTACCGGAATTACCTGTTCCGCTACGTTTCCGAGTTCGGCTTCCAGTCCTTCCCCTGCATGGCCACCATCGAGGCCTTCACCCTGCCGGAGGACCGCAACGCCTTTTCCTACGTGATGGAGAAGCACCAGCGCAACGCCAGCGCCAATGGCAAGATCGCCGAGTACCTGTCCCAGATGTATAAATATCCCGCCACGCTGGACGCCTTTGTCTACGCCTCCCAGCTGCTCCAGGCCCAGGCCATGCAGTACGGCGTGGAGCACTGGCGGCGCAACCGCACGGACAACCGCTGCATGGGCGCGGTGGTCTGGCAGCTGAACGACTGCTGGCCGGTGGTCAGCTGGGCCTCCATCGACTACTACGGCCGCTGGAAGGCGCTGCACTACTACGAAAAGCGCTTCTTTGCTCCGGTGCTGATCTCCTGCCACGAGGAGGGCGTGCTCTCCCAGAACACCAACGTCAACGCCGAGCCCTTCGACCTGAAAAAGACCGCCCGGCTGAACGTCAGCAACGAGACGCGCGAGCCCTTCAACGGCACCGCCTGGTGGTCCCTGCGGCGGCCCGACGCCTCGGTGATCCGGGAGGGCAGCTTTGAGGTGAACGTGCCGCCGATGTCCGCTGTCTGGCTGGATGAGCAGGACTTCCACGACGAGGACACTTACGGCTGCTACTATGCCTACGAGCTGCTGGACGAAGCCGGCGAATATGTGGGCGGCGGCAGCGTGCTCTTCTGCCCGCCGAAGCACTTCAAATTCCTCGATCCGCAGCTGGAGGCACGCGTCGAGGGGGACGAGGTCATCGTCACCGCGAAGGCCTATGCCCGCAGCGTCGAGCTGCAGTGCGGCCCGGACGTGCTGCTGGAGGACAATTTCTTCGACATGAACGCCGGGGAGCGGCACGTGCGCATACTGCGCGGTACCCCCACGGTCCTCTTCGCCCGCAGCGTGTACGACATAAAGTAAAAAAATGTAGCGGCGGCGCCCGTGCCGCCATGTACACTCCAGTGTATGCTACACCAATCGAATGGAGGTACCCCCATGGCGATAAAGCCCTTGCGCGTCGGCGTGGTCGGCTCCGGCATGATCAGCCGCATCTACCTTGAAAACATGACCCGGCGGTTTGATATCCTGGAGGTCGCCGGCGTCTGCTCGGTCCATCCGGAGAACGCGAAGCGCCGCGCGGACGAATTCGGCCTGCCGGCGACGACCCTCGACGGGATGCTGGCGGACCCGGACATCGACCTGATCGTGAACCTGACGCCCACCCCAGCCCACGGGGACATCATCCGCCGGGCGCTGGAGGCGGGGAAGCACGTCTACACCGAGAAGGTGATGACCACCGGCCACGAGGCCGCCCGGGCCCTTGCCGATCTGGCGGCGAAGAAGGGCCTATGGCTGGGCTCCGCGCCGGACACCTTCCTGGGCGCGGCGCTGCAAACCGCCCGGCGGGCCATCGACGACGGCCTGATCGGCGAGGTGACCTCCTTTGCCTTCGCCGCCAACAGGGACAACAGCTACCTCACCAGCTTCTACCGCTTCCTGAACCTGCCCTTCGGCGGCGTGGGCTATGACTATTCCGTCTACTACTTCACCGCCCTGTGCAGCCTGCTGGGGCCGGTGGCGAAGGTGGCGGCGTCGGTGCGCGCGCCCTATCCCACCCACGAGGACATCGACCCGAAATCAAAGACCTTCGGCCAGCAGATCGACACCCCCAACGAGAGCGAGATCAGTGCTGTGCTGACGCTGGAGAGCGGCGTCAGCGGCACGGCCCACGTAAACGCGGACAGCGTGATCGAGGATATGCACTTCTTCGCCATCTACGGCACGAAGGGCATACTCTACCTGCCCGATCCCAACGCCTTCGGCGGCGAGGGGCGGCTGCAGCCCAACTGGGTCCGCGGCGAAGCCCCTGCGCCGTCGCGGGTGTTGGATTACGGATTCGGCTACCGGGAAAACAGCCGGGGCGTCGGCCCCGCCGAGATGGCCTGGTCCATACGCGCAGGCCGCCCCGCCCGGGCCAGCGCCGACATGGCCTGCCACGTGCTGGAGGTCATCGACGCCATCATCGAAAGCGGCGGGACGGAGGCCTTTGTGCGCGTCGATTCCCGCTTCGACAGACCCCGCCCCCTTAGCCTCCCAATGGAGGGGGAGGAGAGGAGTATTATGGGGTGAAGACGAGAAATTCTGATTTATCGGGCTGTTGCTCGATAAATCAGAATTTGGGTATTTAGTATTTAGTGGTTTGTATTTAGTGGTGGTGCAAATCCCTACGGGATTTGTTTATTATAAGGAAATGGTAGAGGCTTCAACATTTCTTGATCCCTTGAATCAAAAGAAATCCGCAAGGATTTCCTCCTCCACTAACCACTAAAT
>JAZSAA010000455.1:0-22559 GCA_045601625.1 Clostridia bacterium
TTCCACACATGCATGGAGACCGATGGCGGCGCAGGCGCCGCCGCTGCACGATCGTTTGGCATACATGACGGTATGTATGCCAAACGGTGATATAATACTATTCATTTGGGGCTTGACTTTTTATTCGCAGACTCAATCTAAATATGTACAAGCATGCGAGGGCATTTTTCGACATACCAAGGCGAAGGCCCGCAGGCTTGCTGGCGGCAGGTCAAGGGGCTTCAACGCTGGTATGGCGAAAAAGGCACCGCAGGATTGTATAGGTTTAGGTTGAGATTATAAAGATACGGAGGAGAGAAGCATGGACAGATCCGCTATCCTTCCGGACGGTACGACCTTTGACTTCTGGGAACGGGAATGCCAATACGATCGTGAGCTGATCGTGGACGGCGCGTCCCCGATGGCCGGCGACGCAAACGACGGCAGCTCCGCAAGGCCACTCAAAACCATCGGCCGGGCCGCGCAGCTGGCCGCGCCGGGCACGCGGGTGCGCATCCACGCGGGCCTGTACCGGGAGTGCGTGTCGCCCGCCCGGGGTGGCGAGGGCCCGGAGCGCATGATATCCTACGAGGCCTTCGGCGACGGCCCGGTGGTGATCCGCGCCTCCGAGGCGGTGCGGGATTTCACCCCCAGCTCTGGCTGGCAGCTGCAACGCCCTGGCGAGGCGCGGGACGTGTCCGGCGTGCGGGTGTGGCAATACACCCTCGACCCGGAGCTGTTCAGAGGCTACAATCCCTTCTGTGCGGTGAACCTGCTCCATGACCGCCTGTTCATCGAGTACGACAAGACGGACATGACGCCCTACCTGACCCGCCGGGGCTGCGTGTTCTGTGACGGCAGGCCCCTTCGCCAGGTGGCGCTGTACAACCAGCTGGTGGACGAACCGGATACCTACTGGGTGGAGCACAATGGCATGAAAGTCCACTTCAGGCTCGCCGGGGACGACGACCCGTCGAACCACCTGATCGAGGTGACGGTGCGGGAACAGTGCTTCGCGCCGCAGACGCCGTTCCTGTCCTTCATCCGCGTCAGGGGGCTGACCTGCGAGCACGCCGCCAACGGCGCGCCGGTGCCCCAGCGCGGGGCGATCTCCGCCTATCGGGGGCACCACTGGATCATCGAGGACTGCGAGGTCAACCGGGCCAACACCGTGGCCATCGACGTGGGGAACGAGTGCTGGCACCATGCGCACACGCCGGGGGAGATCATCGGCTATTCCATTATCCGGCGCTGCAAGATACGTGAAGCCGGCGTGTGCGGCATCGCGGGGCTGTTCGCCGAGGGCATGCTCATCGAGGACAATCGGATCGAGGGCACCGGCTGGCAGCGGATGGAGCTGTCCTGGGAGGCCGGCGGCATCAAGCTGCACAACAGCGTAAACGGGCTTATTCGGCGCAATGTGTTCCGCAATACCCTGCGCGCCGACCACCTGTGGCTGGATTGCCACAACGAGAACAACCGCATCACAGGGAACCTGTTCATCAACGGCATCCAGCAGCGGGAGGCCATATTCATCGAATGCACCCGGGACGGCGTGAACCTGATCGACAACAACATCATCTGGAACGTGGAGGGGCGCTTCGACCCGGCAAAGGTGCCGGTGGAGCCAGGCTCCTCCGGGTGGTACAAGCTGCGGGAGGACGAGTCCGTGAACGGCTACGCCGTCTACTGCGAGGGCACGGACCGGCTGGTCGTCGCCCACAACCTGATCGGCAGGTGCCGCCACAGCGGCTACTACGCCAAGCCCGTGGGCTTCCGCATGGGCGGCATGGACCGGGGCGGCACCTCCCGGAGGACGCGGATCGTCAACAATCTCTTCTACGATTGCGGCGAGGCGGCCATCGTATTTCCCACCGCCGACAACGCCGCCGAGGGCAACCTGTACGTGCGCATGACAGGCGGCTATCTGCGGGTGATGTACCCAGAGCCGGAGGTCTGCCTGAACCTGCCCGCCTGGCGGGAGTTCTGCGGCTTCGATACAGAAGGCCAAAATGGCTGGTTCGACGTAACGCTGGACGAAGCCGCCGGGACCGTCTCCCTGCGCGAAAGCGCGGACGCGCCCTTCGGCCTGCCCGCCCAGCTGAAGCGACTGGCGCTCATCCGCGACCCCGGGAAGGTGCGCGCTGTCCCAGGCGAACCGGAGGTGACCGTCGACATGCTGGGACGGGAGCGGGGCGAGGCCTCGCTGCCGGGTCCCTTTGCCGACTGGTCCGGAGCAATTTCGTTGAAGGAGGCATTGCCATGCTTAGAGTAGTCCGAACGGAAAACGGCCTGGTGCGGGGCATTCCCGCGGCCGATCCCCGCATCACCAGCTTCAAGGGCATACCCTTCGCCGCGCCGCCGGTGGGCGTCAACCGCTGGCGCGCGCCCCAGCCCTGCGGGAATTGGGAGGGCGAGCGGGACTGCGCCCGGTTTGCGCCCATTTCCATGCAGGAGGTGCCGGGCATCGGCGACGTGATCTACAACCGGGAGTGGCACGTGGACCCGGAGATCCCCATGAGCGAGGACTGCCTGTACCTGAACGTCTGGACCGGGGCGAAGTCGGCGGCGGAGAGACAGCCCGTGCTGGTGTGGTTCTTCGGCGGCGGGCTGCAGTACGGCTATCCCGCCGAGATGGAATTCGACGGCGAACGGCTGGCGCGGCGGGGCATCGTGGTGGTGTCCGTCAACTACCGCATCGGCGTGCTGGGCTACATGGCTCATCCCCAGCTGACCATGGAGCAGCCGGAGGCCCCCGCGAATTTCGGCAGCCTTGACCAGCAGGCAGGGCTTCGCTGGGTACAGCGCAATATCGCCGCCTTTGGCGGCGACCCGGACAACGTGACCATCGCCGGGCAATCCGCCGGCGGCGGCAGCGTGCTGTCCCAGATCGGATGCAGGGCAAACGCCGGCCTGTTCCACAGGGCTGTGGTGATGAGCGCCATGATTCGCGATCCCTACGGCGGGCGCGAGGTGGGCCGCCCCGAGCCGCTGGCGGAGGCCGAACAGAACGGCGCGGCGTTTCTGCGCTTCATCGGCGCGAAAAACCTGGTGGGGGCCCGGGCCATGGGCGCCCTGTTCATACGGGATCGCTACGCCGAATACATGCAAAAGTACCGGCCCATGTTCACCGTGCTGGACGGCAAATTCTGCACCGGCGACCCGCTGGCCCAATACCTCAACGGCGACTGCGTGAACGTGCCGATGCTGGCGGGCAACACTGCGGACGAATTCCTGAACGCGCTGCCGGCGGCGGACGAGACGTCCCTTCCCGGAGCCGCGGCGGCCTGCTTCGGCGCTGAAGCGGAGCGCTTCCTCGGCTTTGAAGAGAGTCGCGCGCGCACGGAGGCGGGGTACGGTACGGTGAACGGTATCGGCCTGACGGTCCGGGGCGTTTTCGAGCGCAAGGCGCGGCAGGGCATGAAGAATTATTACTATCGCTTCGACGCCGATATCCCGGGTTGGGACCATCCCGGCACATTCCATTCCGTGGACCTGTGGTTCTTTTTCGAGACCCTGGCTAAGTGCTGGCGGCCCTTCGTGGGGCGTCACTACGACCTGTCCCGGCAGATGTGCAACTACTGGGCCAACTTCATCCGCAGCGGCAACCCCAACGGCGCGGACGCGGACGGAAATCCGATGCCCGAGTGGCGGCCCTATTCAGAGGAAACGCCCTGCGTGATGACCTTCACCGGCCAGGGCCCGGTGAGTGCCGACGCACCCCCGACCCCCTTCGAGCGCTTTTTGATCGACAGGGTCGTTGACAGGATTTGAATGGAAAGGGTATAATGAGGTGGGGTTGTTGTATACAACTTCTGATTTATCGAGCTGATGCTCGATAAATCAGAAGTTGAGTATTTAGTATTTAGTGGTTAGTATTTAGTGGCGGTGCAAGCGGCGCAGTTTTCAAATTTTCAATTTGAAAATCCGCGGTTTCGGCCTTCGGCCGAAACTGACTTGCCCGAATTGGAAATTCGGTCAAGTCACCAGCCCTGACGGATTTGTTTGATTAAAGGGAAACGGCAGAGATTTCAACGTTTCTCGATTCTTTGAATCAAAAGAAATCCGCAAGGATTTCCTCCTCCACTAACCACTAAATGCTAAATACTAAATACTGAATTCTGATTTGTTGCCTCCGCGACAAATCAGAATTAGCAACGCTCATAAAGGCATGAACAACTAAAGCACCAGGTCGGGAGGGAGCAACATGCGCAGCATCAACATAAACCGTGGGTGGCGGTTCGGTCACGGACAGATTGACAACAGTCGTCGGCTGATGGGTGAGTTGGACGAGCGCGTCGTGGACCTGCCCCACGATTACATGATCGAATCGGACGTTTATCCCGAAGCGCCGTCCGGGTCGGCCAGCGGCTATTACAACGCCGGCGTGGCCCACTACTGGCGGCAGATCGATATTCCCGCCGAATGGGCCGGGGAGCGGGTCGCGCTGCGCCTGGACGGGGCAATGATGAACACCACCGTGGAGGTCAACGGCGCGAAGGCCGCCCTGCAGCACTACGGCTACGCGCCATTTGAGGCGGACATCACCCAATTGATCTACCCCGGAGAGGCAAATTGCATCGTCATTACGTGCAACCCCAGCATGCAGCCGAATTCCCGCTGGTATTCCGGCGCGGGCCTGATTCGTGGGGTGGCATTGGCGCATATGGCGAAGCTGCACGTTGCCTTCGGGGGCCTGTCCGGCTATACGAAAAAAATAGAGTACGCGCCGGACGGCAGCGCCGAAACCGCTTACCTGCGCGTTTCAGCGGAAATCCGGAATGAATATGCCGAAAACAGGCTGGCGGAGGTGACCTTCGAGCTGATCGACGACGCCGGCGGCGACGTCGTCCGCAGCGCAAAGACGCTGGTCCAGTTGCCGCCGATGGGCGAGGCCACGGCGCATATGACCCTGACCGTGGACGCCCCGAGGCTGTGGAGCGCGGAAACGCCCGCCCTGTACCGCCTTGCGGCGCGGGTGAGGGACGCGGGCACCTACAAAACCCGCATCATCCCCGCCGTCGACCCAACCGTGGACGAGGAGGCCGTGCTGTTCGGCATCCGAACCGTCGAGGCGGACGTGAAACACGGCCTGCGGATCAACGGCAGGGCCGTCAAGCTGAAGGGCGGCTGCCTGCACCACGACAACGGCGTGATCGGCGCGGTGAGCCTGTATGATGCGGAGGCCTGGAAGGTGGGCAAGCTGAAGGACCTCGGCTTCAACGCCATACGCACTACCCACAACCCACCCTCGGCGGCGCTGATCGAGGCCTGCGACCGGCTGGGCATGTACGTGTTTGACGAGGCCTTTGACGCCTGGGGCATGGGCAAGCAGCCCGGCGATTACAACCAGTTTTTTGAAACTGACTGGCAGAAGGACCTTGCCGCCTTCGTGCGCCGGGACCGCTGCCACCCCAGCGTGATCCTCTGGTCCACCGGCAACGAGATCACCGAGCGGGCCGGGCTGAACGACGGCTACGTGTGGGCGACCCGCCTGGCGGAGGCCGTTCGCGCGCTGGACCCCAGCCGCCCGGTCTCCAATGGCATATGCTCCTTCTGGAACGGGCTGGACGACGCGCTGATGACCGACCAGCTGCGCATGTGGCGGGGCGAGGGCAGCCTGCAAAACGCCGATATGGCCGGCGCGGCGGACCTGCGCTGGGAGCGCTTCACCGAGGCCTATGCAAATGGCCTGGACGTGGTGGGCTACAACTACCTGGAGGACAAGTACGCCCAGGACCACGCGCTGTTCCCGGAGCGGGTGATGCTGGGCTCCGAAAACTATCCCGCGCAGATCGGCGTGCACTGGCCGATGATCGAGCGCACGCCCTGGGTGATCGGTGAATTCACCTGGACGGCGTGGGACTACATCGGCGAGGCGGGCATTGGCAGGGCCACCTTCTATGCGCCGGGAGACCCCGCCTCGAAGGACGGCGCGAGCCCGTGGGTGATGGGCGCGCCCTTCCCGTGGCGCACGGCGAACGACGCCGACTTCGACATCACCGGCGCGATACGCCCCCAGGGCGTCTATCGCCGCGTCGTGTGGGGCAGCGGGGAGACCGCCGTGTTCAGCTATGATCCCGACGACCATGGGAAGACGGAGGTGCTGACGCCCTGGGGATTCCCCGGCGTCTGCGACAGCTGGACCTGGCGGGGGAAAGAGGGCCGGCCCGTCGACGTGCTGGTGTTCAGCGAGGCCCAGGAGGTGGCGCTGCTGGTCAACGGCGCGTGCGTCGACCGCAGGCGCGCCGGCGAAGCGCAGGTTCACGGCATGCCCATGACCTTCCTCTTCCATACGACCTACGTTCCCGGTACGCTGGAGGCGGTGAGCTACAACGGCGGCGTGGAGGTTTCCAGAGCCGCGTTGAAAACGTCAGGCGCGCCGGTGGGGATTCGCCTGATCCCGGAGACCGGCGATATGCGACCGGACGGGGAGTCCCTGGCCTATGTGCGCGTGGCGCTGGTGGACGACAGCGGCCTGATCGTCCCGGATGCCGGGGTGAAACTCGACGCCAAGGTGAACGGGGCTGCGCGGCTGCTGGGCTTTGGCTCCGGCAACCCCATCACCGGCGAAAACTATACCCGCGGCGTTTTTATAAGCCATCGGGGCATGGCGCTGGCCGTGCTCCGGTCGGGGAACAGGCCCGGCGTCGCGACGCTCAGGGTGAGCGCCGATGGCATCGGTTCCGCGGAGATCATGCTGCGGGTCAGGGAATGAAGGCCGCGGCAAAAGACCAATGCGGCGAATACGCCACGGGGACCCGGGAATCACTGATTCCCGGGTCCCCGGTAATGCGTTGGACCTATGGTAATACCGCACAATGCTCGCGGCCCATTAGCGGGTGAATTTCAGCCGCTTGCTGCCTGCAAAAATCTCGATTACCCGCCAGGTAACCTTCGATTTTTGCAGTCCGCAATCGACTAAAATTCCTTCCGCTACTGAACCACTCGATTATGCGGCATTTCCCTATAACTATTCGGCCTTCTGGAGGAAGATGTTCACGTCGGAATAGGTTTCCTCCGTCTTATAGATGTTCGCGTCCTCCTTGTAGCCCTCCGGGACGCTGAGCATGTGGACCTCGTAGACCTTCTGCTCATCGACGGCGAAGGTAGCCAGGCCGTTGGCGTCAGTGGGCTGGAAGGAGCAGGTGGCCTCGTCGCAGAACTGCACCAGCGCGCCCTCGACGGGGTTGCCGTCCGCGTCGTAGACATACACGCAGTACTTGTTGTCGCCGTTCACCGCGGCGCCGGTATCGGGCGCGATGTCGACCGCTTCACCGGCAAGCAGCTTGTCGACCACGGCTTCGTATTCATCCACGGCTGCGCCCACGACGGGGAAGGTCAGGATCTTGCCCTCGCGGTCCACAAAGAAGGTGGTGGGATAGGCGGGAACCTCGTTCAGCAGGGCGTTGCCCGCGGGCATCAGCACGCTGGGATAGTTGGTGCCGTTGGCGGTCATGATGGCGCGGGCGACCTCCTCGACCTCCTCGATCGGCTTCTTTTCAAATTCGATGCCGACGATGCCACAGCCCTTCTCCTGGAGGCTGGTGTGGATCCTGGCCAGCTCGGCCATCTCGTTGACGCAGTTCGGGCACCAGGTTCCCCAGAGGTTCACCATGGTGATCTCGTTGTCCTTGAACAGGTCCTCGCTCTTGACCGGGTTGCCGTCCAGGTCGGTGGACTCGAACTGTATCACCTGGCCGACGTACGTGCTGTCGGGGTCCACCGGCGCCACATATTCGGTTCCCTGCAGATACTTGAGCATTTCGGCCTGGCAGAACTCGATCTCCGAACGGGCTTTCTCGCGGCCGGCGTTGGCCTGTTCGTCGTCCTCGCCGAAGGCCATGAGCTCGTCATATTGGGCGATCACGCCGTCCACGGGCAGTGTGATGTAGTACCAGTGAAAGCCGTCCACCGCGCCGACCTCGGTGATCCCGACGATCTCGTCGGCCTTCCAGTCGGCGAAGGCCAGGTACTCCTCTGGGGTCGCAAACTGTGTGGCGGCGATTTCACCGATCGTGACGAACAGGGCCAGGCTCTCCATGGCCATCTCCGCCTGCTTTTCGGGGTCGTCGGCGGCCTCGATCTCGCTCTGCTTCGCCGCCAGGGCGTCCGGCGTGAGGGTGCAGTAGGATACTTCGACGACGTCGCAGTAGGGATCGTGACTGACCACGCCGAGCATGCTTATGCTCATGATATTGTCGATCTTGTCCAGGATATCGGTTTTCAGCTTCATGTTGAAGCTCATGCCCAGCTCCGGGATGAAGTACGGGTCTTCGGCGCTCTCGGCCATCGCCGAGGCGCAGGACAGCAGCATCAGCGCCGCCAGCAGCAGTGAGAGAAACCTTTTCATTCCTGTATGCCTCCTTGCTCGATTGGGCTGCCGGTTCACCGGCAGCGATATTCATAATAAACCGCAAATAATATAACAAATCCTGTCAACCTGTGTCCATCAGGACTCTATTATTACGCAGAATATTAACAGAACCGGCGCGCAAAACGGCGGCGGTAGTATCGAAATGCCAGCATTGGTTGACAAAAAAGCGGCTTCCAATTATAATGACTTTGTAAACAACCATGCGGGCATTGGCAACACTATGGAGCGTGCGATGAAACACATCAAAACCGAGGACGCGGTGGGGCACGTGCTCTGCCAGGACATAACGCAGATCATACCGGGCGTGAAAAAAGGCCCGGTGTTCAAAAAGGGCCATATCGTCGAAGAAAAGGATATCCCCATACTGCTGTCCGTGGGCAAGGAAAGCCTGTACGTCTGGGAAAAGACGGAGGGGATACTGCACGAAGACGAGGCGGCGGCCATCCTGCGGGATCTCTGCATGGACGGGCACATGACCGCCGGGGAGCCGTCGGAGGGGAAAATCGAAATCTTTGCCGCCTGCGACGGCCTTTTGAAGGTGGATCGGCGCAGGCTGTACGCCGTTAACGCGCTGGGCGAGATGATGATCGCCACCATCCACGGCAATTTCCCGGTCAGGGCCGGGGAAAAGCTGGCAGGAACCCGGGTGATCCCGCTGGTGATCGAGGCGGAGAAGCTGGAGGGGGCCAGGGCAGCGGCCGGGGAGGCGCCCCTGTTGAGAATACTGCCGTTCAGCCACGCCAGAGTGGGCATCATCACCACCGGCAGCGAGGTCTACAAGGGCCGGATCGAGGACGCCTTCGGCCCGGTCCTGAAAAGGAAGCTGGCGGAGTACGATACCGAGGTGCTGGGGCAGACCATCCTGGACGACGACCAGGCGCAGATCGCCGGGGCCATCCGGGACTACGTCGCCCGTGGTGCGGACATGGTGCTCTGCACCGGCGGCATGAGCGTGGACCCCGACGACAGGACGCCCGGGGCCATCAAGGCCAGCGGCGCGCGGGTGGTCAGCTACGGCGCGCCGCTGCTGCCGGGGGCGATGTTCCTGCTGGCCTACCTGGAGCAGGGCGAAAGGACGATCCCGGTTCTGGGCCTGCCCGGCTGTGTGATGTACGCCCGGCGCACGGTGTTCGACCTGGTGCTGCCGCGGCTGCTGGCGGGCGAGAAGCTCACGGCGGAGGACCTGGCGGCCTATGGCGAGGGCGGCCTTTGCAGGAGTTGCGCGGTATGTACGTATCCCTACTGCGGCTTCGGCAAGTGCTGACATTCGGAAAGGGACGGGAGCAGAGCGATGGCGGAGTTCACGCATCTGGATGAAAGGGGCAACGCGGTCATGGTGGATGTCACCGATAAGACCGTCACCCAGCGCACAGCCGTGGCCACGGGAACGATCGTCATCGGGGCGGAAGTCCTTCGCGCGATCGTGGACGGGACCGTTCCAAAGGGCGACGTGCTGGCCTGCGCGAGGGTGGCCGGCATCATGGCCGCGAAGAAGACGTCGGAGCTGATTCCACTGTGCCATCCGCTGGCGCTGACCAAGGTGTCGGTGGACTTTGAGCCGGACGAGGGTTCCGGCACGATCCGGTGCCGCTGCACGGCGAAGCTCGCAGGACGCACCGGCGTGGAGATGGAGGCGCTGACCGGCGTCTCCGTGGCGCTATTGACGATCTACGACATGTGCAAGGCACTGAACCGCCGCATGGAGATTTCGCAAATCCGCCTCGAGGAAAAGAGCGGCGGAAGGAGCGGGCGCTTTGTCCGCTGAAGTGACGGGACCTGAGAGGGACAGATAGCTTGATTGACGGATGCGGACGGGAAATCGATTACCTGCGGCTGTCGGTGACGGACAGGTGCAATCTGCGCTGCCGCTACTGCATGCCCGGGGGCGAGGCTCCCGGCGTGCCCCGCGCGGCGTTGCTCACGCCGGGGGAGATCGCGCGGGTCGCGGACGTGCTGGCGCGTATGGGCGTCAAAAAGGTGCGGCTGACCGGCGGCGAACCACTGGTCCGCGACGACATGACGGACGTTCTGCGCAGGTTGCGCAGGATCGAGGGGATCGAAAGGCTGTCGCTGACCACCAACGGCGTGCTGCTTGAAGAACGGCTGCCGGGGCTGATCGACGCTGGGCTGGACGCGGTCAACGTCAGCCTCGACACGCTGGACGCCGGTATCTACCGGAGAATCACCGGCAGCGACGGCCTGTCGCGCGTGCTCGGGGGAATAGACGCCGCCTATGACAGCGGGCTGCGGGTCAAGCTCAACTGCGTGCCCTGCCGGGAGCTGAACCCGGAGGAGCCGCTCCGCCTGGCGAATGTCGCCAGGAGCCGGGCCATAGACGTGCGCTTCATCGAGCTGATGCCCATCGGCCAGGGGCGGCTGTTTACAGGCATTCCGTCGGCAGAGATACTTGACCGGCTGCAGGAGGCCTACGGCCCTGCGCAGCCGGTTCCTTCCAGCGCGCATTCGTCCGCGCGATACTACGCCTTTGATGGCTTCCAGGGGCGAATTGGCCTCATATCGCCGATCACCGACCGGTTTTGCGCCGGCTGCAACCGGCTGCGCCTGACGGCTGGGGGCTGGCTCAAGCTGTGCCTGTACTACAGCGACGGGATCGACCTGCGCGCGCTGCTGCGCGAAGGCGCGTCCGACGCGGAGCTGGCGGCGGCCATCGCGGAGGCGCTTCGGCAAAAGCCCCGGGAGCACGGCTTCGACGAGACGGACGCGCCTCCGTCCGAGCAGAGGCGAATGAACCAGATCGGGGGATAGGCTATGGGAATCGTCAAGGCGGTTTGTGTCAGCGAACAGAGGGGCACGGCAAAGCGGAATGTCGGCGCGTGCCGGTTGATCGAGAACTGGGGCCTCGAGAACGACGCCCACGCCGGCAAATGGCACCGGCAGGTGAGCCTGCTGGGCTACGGGGCGGTGGAGGCTTTCCGCGCCAGAGGCGCGGTGGTCGGGGACGGCGCCTTCGGGGAAAACCTGCTGGTGGACGGCATTGATTTCAGGGCGCTGCCGGCAGGGGCCGTTCTTCGCTGCGGCGAGGCAGTGCTGGAGCTGACGCAGATCGGCAAGGAATGCCACGCGGAATGCGAAATCCGCAGGCAGGTCGGGGATTGCGTCATGCCCCGGGAGGGGGCGTTCGCGGCGGTGCTTCGCGGCGGCACGGTGCGCGTGGGGGACGAGATGACGGTGGTGCCGCCCAACGGCTACACCGCGGCGGTGATCACGGCCAGCGACAGGGCCAGCCGGGGCGAGCGCGAGGCCCTGAGCGGCCCCGCGGCGACGGCGTGCCTGAAGGGCTGGGGCTACGCGGTGAAGGGCGTTTCGGTGCTGCCGGACGACGCGGAGGCGCTCTACCTGGAGATGGTGCGCCTCGTGGACGCGGAGAAGGCGGACGCGGTGTTCACCACCGGCGGCACGGGCTTTTCCCCCAGGGACATTACCCCGGAGGCCACCCTCCGCGCGGCGACGCGCCAGGCGCAGAGCATCGCCCAGGCCATGCTGTTCAACAGCCTTAAAATCACCCCCAGGGCCATGCTGTCCCGGGCGGTGAGCGTCATCCGGGGCCGGTCCCTGATCGTCAACCTGCCCGGCAGCCCCAAGGCCGTGAGGGAATGCCTCGACTACCTGCTGCCGACGCTCTGCCACGGACTGGGCGTTTTGACCGGCCGGGAGGGCGATTGAGGGCGCGGGCATTGAACGACGGGGCTGTGAACTGCACCCCGGCGCTTCCCGGCTCGCTGGGACGCGGGGCCGTCCCCGTTTCGGAAAAAACAAATGACAGAGAGCCCTGTCTGTGGTATAATGCGGGCAGGGACATCTAACGGAGGGATATCTATGCGCGTCATATCGTTGGTTCTCGTGATGCTCTGTGCCCTGACGGCCTGCGCGGAAACGTCGGGCACGGCGCTGGTCAGCTATCTCGGCCCCGAGGGCACCTATACCGAGGAGGCCGCGCAGTTCTTCTTTCAGGACGGCGAGATACTGATGCCGAAGGAGACCGTGAATGACGCCATCGCGGACGTGCTGTCGGGCGAGGCCGATTACGCCGTGATTCCCCAGGAAAACACCCTGGGCGGCCCGGTGGTGAGCTATGTGGACGCGCTGATCGGCGCGGAGGACGCCTTTGTGGTGGGCGAGGTGGTGCTGCCCATCAACCAGACCCTCATGGGCGTGCCCGGTGCGACGCTTCAGGACATCAAAACCGTCTGCTCCCACGCCCAGGGGCTGGCCCAGAGCGCCCAGTGGCGTTCGGAGAACCTGCCGGACGCCGTTGCCGAGGAGATGGCCAGCACCGCCGCCGCGGCCAGCTATGTGGCCCAGGCCGGGGACAGGACGATCGCCGCCGTCGCGGCGCCCGGAGCCGCAGCGCTCTATGGGCTGGAGGTGCTGGCGGAGAACGTGCAGATCACCGACGCCAACCGGACCCGCTTCTACGTGCTCTCCCGGCAGCCCATCGATGGAGAAGGGCTCGGGCGCGCCGTGCTGGTGGCGACCTGCGAAGCCAGCCGGATCGACGACGTCATCCTGCAGCTGCACGACGCCGGCCTGGAGCTGGTGGCGCTGCACGACCGCCCCGAGGGCAACCGGCTGGGCAGCTATCACTATGTGATCGAAGTGACGGGCGAGACCGGCATTACCGATGACCAGATCGACCTGGCGCTGGCGCTGGAGGACGTGCGCTTCGCGGGCTGCTTCGACGCGGTGGAAAAATAGCCGGACAATACGGACGGTTATTCAAACGTTCAGTCGGCAAACACGCCTGGTGGCGTCGAAAACACAGTAAATGAATGGCGGGAGACGCGACATGGAGTATTATGTGGACATCGCGGATATCGAAAAGGTCCGCGAGATCAACGACTATTTCCCGATCGACGGATTTACGACCAACCCCAACATACTGACCAGGACGGACGTGCCCCTGGACGTGCTGTTCGAGCAGTACAGGGCCTATATACGCCAGACGGGCCAGCGGATATTCGTCCAGGTCACGGCACGGGAGACGGAGGCGATGGTGCGGCAGGCCGTCAGGCTGCGGGAGTACTTCGGGAACAACCTGGTGGTAAAGCTCCCAGCCATCCGCGAGGGCTACCGGGCGTGCAAGCGGTGCAAGGCGCTGGGCATGTCGGTGTGCGTCACTGTCGTGCATTCCACGATGCAGGCGCTCATGGCCGCGAAAGCAGGCGCGGACTATGCCGCCCCGTACATCAGCCACATCGACAACATCGGCGCCGACGGCGTCCACTGTGTGGACGAGATCGTGAAGGCCTTTGATCGTTCTGGCTACGCCTGCAAGGTGCTGGGGGCCAGCTTCCGCACGGTGGAGCAGGTGGATAAGCTGGCGATTGTGGGTTGCCATGCCGTCACGATCACGCCGGAAACCTTCGACATGCTGATCGCCCACCCGTCCACCGACGTATCCATGAAGGGGTTTGACGAGGCCTGGCGCGCCAAATACGGGGACAAACATGTGACGGATTTCCTGCCGGACCACCGTTAGCGCGTGTACAGCACGGTGAAGGTTAATATTTTATGAATTAACCCCCGAGACTGTTTTTTTCGCACACCTATTGAACTTGATGTGGTAGAATTCAAGGAAGCGGAATCGCGCGGAAATGTTCATGTAATGAAAATGGGTTATCCAAAGAGGCATAATTCGATTTGAGGAGGTTTACCAATGAAGTCTGACATCATCACCATCGACAATCATGGAAACGGCTTTTCCGAAGCGCTTGAAGAAGCGGGGAGGGTCGCGGTCTATGCCGGCCTTGACCGGAAGGGCACCTTGCAGCTCAGCCTGCTGACCCAGGAAATGCTCAGCCTGGCCAGATGCATCACCGGTGAAATGCAGGCGGATTTCTGGATCGAGCTCGTAAAGGGCCAGTTTGACCTGCACATGACCACCGAAACCGTCATGGACGCCGACAAGCGCAGCCTGCTGCTCTCAGCCGCGTCCTCCAGGAAAAACGAGGCAGCCAGGGGCCTGCTGGGCTGGCTGCGGGACAAGGTGGAACAGGCGATGCTCGTTCCGGTCGATCACTCCGAGGAGGAGGTTCCCTATGACCTGATGTCCGACGTGGGCAACCAGGTGTTCGACGATCCCGAGTGGGACGGCTACGAGCGCTCGGTCTTGCTCAAGCTGGCGGATAACGTGAAGATCGGCATTCGCGGCAGCAAGGTGGACATCGACGTCAGCAAGCGCTTCGCGTAAGAGGGGTTTCGTCGCAACATTGCTGATATGAACGAGAAGGGGAAAATTACACACAGGGTCAGGCGTACCGCGGTATGGCTGACCATGTTTTGCGCCCTGGCCGGGTCGGCCAGGGCGTCGACGCTGTGCGTCAATGCCCCCGGGGTGGTCGCCCTGACCGATGCCAGAGGCGCGGAAATAACAGAAAACGGTCTGTTTGAATCCGCTTTTGCGGTGCGGGAAGGGTCGCTTTTCGCGGCGGGCGAAAAGGGCGATTACATGCTGTACGACGCGGCAGGGCAGCCGCTGGGCGATGTGCAATTTACGATGATCGACGATGTCGGCGGACCGCTGGTGTTCGGCGATAACGGCTGTTACGGGGCGATGGACGAACGGGGCGAACTGCTGCTCGAGCCCACCTGGACGCAGCTGGTCTATGACGGCTCCGGTGGCTGGCTGGCGCTGGAGGGCGACCCGCTGGACGAGCAGGCGGATGAAATCATCCGCATAGACGCAGCCGGGACAACGAAACAGACCGGGGTCTATTGTACCGGCGGACTGAACCCGCTTTCGGATGGCAGGATGCCCTATGCGGACGCGGACGGCCTCTATGGCGCGCTGGACGCCTACGGCGGGGTCGCGGTGGAACCGACCTGGCAGTACATGGGGCCGTATTCGAACGGCCTGGCAAAGGTGGCGGGCCAGGAGGGCATGGGCGTGATCGACACAGGAGGGCGCGCGGTCATCACGCCCTCCTGGCTGTGGCTTGAGCGCAGCGTCGCCATGATCGCCGCCTGGGACGGCGCCAACGTGGAAATATACAGCCCGAGAGGCGGTCAGCGCCGGGCCAGGCTGACGGGAAAGGCACGGTCGGTGGCGCTGGTGGGCGACGTTCTCGCGGTGGCCTACGACGGCCGCACCTGCCTGTACGACGCCAACGGCCGTCTGCTGACCCAGAGCGACGGGTATGTGGACTATTCGCCGGGCACGCGGGGCCAGCTCATCGCCTGCAACGGCGCGTGGGGCGAGAAGTGCCAGTGGCTGGTCAATCCGGACGGCTCCAAGGCATCCGGCATGTTCCAGCAGCTGCTGCCCCTCTGTGCGGAGCGCTACGCCTTCCTCGAAATGCCGGGGGAAAGCTACGACAGCGAGGTGCTGGGCCGGACGCAGACCGCCTGGAGCTACGGGGAATGCCGTTATGGGCTGATGGACAGCCGGGGCAGAATCCTCTCGTCAGCCAGATACCGGGAGATCCGTCCCCTGGGCAGTGACCGGCTCCTGCTGATCGGAGACGACCGGGTGCAGGTGGCCGACCGCAACGGCGTGGTGATGAAGACTTGGATCACGGCTGAAGGCGCAGAATCCAGCCACGAAGCAGCCGAATGATCGACTGGCGCAGGTTGCGCTTCTGAACGTCCGCCCCGGCGATCAGCCGGCATTCGTCCAGCACGCGCTCGCCGACGCGCAGCTGTGCCGTCCCCAGGGTCTGGCCAGCGCGCACGGGGGCATTGACGACCTTCGGCAGGATGCGCACGATGCGCACCGTTTCCCCGATGGGCACCGCCGTTCGCAGAGGCTCCTCCGCCACCGCGTTGACCAGCCCGCTGACGCCGTCCCTGACGGTCACGGCTTCGACGGGCTGGCCCTCCTCGAGGGCTTTTTCCGCACGGAAGTTCTCAAAGCCGTAATCCAGCAGGGTCGTTGCCGTGTCAAACCAGGTCGGGCAGTTCAATACCGCGCCGATCAGGGCAAGGCCCTCCCGCTCGGCGCTGAATACCAGGCAGCGCCCGGCCTTGCCGGTGTAGCCCGTCTTGCCGCCGGTGGCACCCTCATAGGTCTTCAGCAACCGGTTCTTGTTTTCAAGGACGCGGCTGTATTCGTTTCCGACCCAGGGGATGATCTTGCGCTTCGTGCCGGTGATCTTCCGAAACTGCTCGTTCTTCATGGCCTCCCGCATCACCAGCGCCAGACCCAGCGCGGAGATGCCGTGGCCCTCGGCGTCCAGCCCGTGGGGGTTGACGAAGTGGGCGTTTGCGCCCAGCGCTTTGGCCTTCGCGTTCATCATCTCCGCAAAAGCTGGCACGCTGCCTGCGATGTGCTCCGCAACGGCCACTGCGGCGTCGTTGCCGCTTCGCAGCATCAGTCCGTAGAGCATGTGCTCCATGGACAGGGTTTCGCCCTGGGACAGGTACAGCGATGTGCCTGGGACGCCGGCGGCGTTCCTGCCCGCGGTGACCGGTTCGTCGAGGCTCGCGTTCTCCAGGGCCAGCAGCGTGGTCATCACCTTGGTGGTGGATGCCATGGGCAGGCGCTGGTCCGCGTTTTGGGCGAACAAAACCCGACCGGAGTCCGCGTCGATCAGGACCGCGCCCTTCGCGGCGACGCGAAAGGGTTCGGACGCGGACGCGGACAGCTGCCATCCGAGCAGCCCGATCAGCAGGAAAACGGCAATCATTCGTCTCATGGGCACGGCCTCCGAAAAAAGCGCCCGCATCCCTCGTTGCATTGGTAAGGGATGCGGACGCTGTCTTTTCAAAGGATATGCGCAGACTGTGGTCGGTTTAACTGCTCGGACCGGGGCTGGCCTCGGCTTTCAGCAGCGCGGCACAGCCGGCAGAGTAGCCGGAGGCCAGTATGGCGAAGTCCAGTGCGGTCTGTGGCGCGGCCACGGGCCCCTTGCCGCCGCACATGGACTGGATCACCTGGCTGAATCGCAGGCAGAAGGCGTCGTAAAGCGCCTCCACGCCCTGGACGTCGCCAAAAGCCAGCAGTCTGCGGATGTCGTCCATGCTGCAGGTCTGCTTCAGGGCGACGATCATCGTGAGCAGCGCGATCTGCTCGCGGCTGTACTTCTTGCCGGTGGGCCTGGGGATCAGCCTGCTCTTGACGTAGTTGTTGATCATCGAAGGCGACAGGTAGCTGTGGATGTCCTGGCCGTACAGGGGTTCGTAGACCCGGGTGATAAAGGTGACCACCTGGTCCATATACAGACCGAGGTCTGGAATTTGCTCCCAGGTTACGGGACGATACCGGCTGATCGGCGCCAGTGTGGTCTGGATATCGCTGCTCATGGGCTTTCCTCCTGTGGAACCATCAAATCAGACCGAAGTCGTTTCTTCCGCGGGCTGTACGTACAGCGTGTGCTGGTTGGTGTAGATCACAAAGCCCGGCTTCGCGCCGCCGGGTTTTTTGACATAGCGGCGCAGGGTGTAGTCCACCGGCACGCGGGAGCTGGCGCGCCCCTTGGAATACAGCGCGGCCAAGCGGGCGGCGTAGAGTATGGTGGCGTCGTCCGGGTCCTCTCCGACGATGATGACGTGGGAGCCGGGCATGTCCTTGGCGTGCAGCCACACCTCGTTGGGCTGGGCCGTGCCCGTCAGCTTGTCGTTCTGCAGGTTGTTCTTGCCCACCAGCACCACCCGGCCCGAAGGCGCGTTGAACCGCATGGGCTTCGAGGGTGGCAGCTGCTTCAGCTGCCGGCGGTTGCGGTTGGGCCGGACGTAGCCGAAGCGCTCCAGCTCCTGGCGCAACTCGGCCAGCTCCGCCTCCTCCTGGCACTTTTCCAGGTTGTCCAGCTGGCCCTCCAGGTAGTTCAGCTCGGCGGAGGTCTTTTCGATCTGCTCTGCGGCGAGGGTCTGGGCGTGGCGGGCCTTCTGGTAGAGCTTGAAGTAGCGCTGGGCGTTCTGCCCGGGGGACAGCTTTTCGTCCAGCTCCACCTTCAGCAGGGGCATGCCTTCCTCATAGTAGTTGGGCACCTCCACCGACCTGGCCCCCTTTTGGGCCAGGTGCAGGTTGGCGGTGAGCAGCTCGCCCTTGAGGCGGTATTCCTCCATGCGCTGGCTGCCCAGCAGGGCCTCGTTCTGAAGGGCCAGCTTGCGCTCGCAGCGCTCGACGTTCTTCTTCAGGGCCCGGTGCAGCGCGGCGCTCTTCTGCTTGATGCGCTCGGCCATATCCCGGCCGCGGTAGAAGGCGTCCAGGGCCTCGCTGATGGTGGGGTAGGGCTCTGCCTTCATATAAGCGCGGCTTTCGTAGGGGAATGCCACCACGTCCACCGGCGCGCCGTCGTCGTTGCACAGTATGGCCGGGGCGATGCTGTCGGGGATCGAAGCGAGGCTTTCGGCGACGCTCTCGCAGGCGGCGCGCAGGTCGATCTCGTCGGAGTGGGCGTCCTCGCTGCCCGCGGCCCGGAAAGCCAGCTCCCGCGCCGTCTGGGCGGACATGCCGCTGACGCATTGGGCGATCAGCCTGTACAGGGGCCCGTTCATGCCTGCCATGGCGGCGTACAGCCCGTCCGGCGTGACGCTGTCGTAGGGCAGCTTGCCGTGGGCGGGGGGCAGCTCGTAGCGCAGGCCGGGCAGCACCTCCCGCACCGACGAGATCAGCTCGTTCACCCGGCGCGCGCTGTCGATGATGCGGCCGTCGCCGCCGACGAATATGATGTTGGAGTGCTTGCCCATGAATTCGCAGATGATGCGCTTGCGGGCGGTGTCGCCCAGTTCGTCGAAGTGTTCGATCTCGATCTCGAGTATACGGTCGCACTCCAGCGCCCGTATGCCGCAGACCCGGCCGCCGGTGATGTGCTTTCGCATCAGCATGCACAGCGCCGGGGGCTCCAGCGGGTTGTTCTTGCGGGTGGTGGTCAGGTGGGCGCGGGCGCAGTTGGCCGTGGCCGACAGCAGCAGCTGCCGGTTTTCGCCCCCATTGCGTATGGTGAGCACGATCTCGTCCCGCTCGGGTTGTATGATCTTGTTTACGCGACCGCCGGTCAGGGCGCGGTCCAGCTCCCGGGCCACCAGGCCGAGGGTCAATCCGTCAAAGGGCATATCTGTTCCTCCGAATTGCGTTTCCTTGTTACCGAAACCATTATAAACCATTTGAATGGATTGCGCAACCGCAATGTTTTTGATATAATATACCCGCATGGCATACCCTCCCGCGCCCCGGAATAGATTGAACCGAATCGGATGACGCAAGGAGGGTTCCAGATGAATGTTTCGGGAAATCAGCGCAGGGTGTACCTGATCGCGCTGGCGCTGCTGATCATCGCCGTGGCGCTGGCGAGCACATGGTCGCTGTGGGGCAGGCCTGCCGGGAGCGGCGAGGCGCCCGAGGCGACGACGACGCCCACCCAGGACCCACAGGCCACGCAGGAGCTGACGCCGCAGGCTTCGACGGAGCCCGCGGACCGGCAGACCGCCGCCGAAGGCACGTCGACCACGGTCGGTTCTGGCGATAGTTCCAAAACCTCGACCATCGTCTATTATCAGGACAACTACGGCTACCTGGTACCGGTGATGTGCTCGGTGCCCATGGAGGACGGCATCGCCAAGGCCACGCTGAACCTGATGGTGCAGAGCGTGGGCAACGACATGCAGGCGGCCCGGCTGGGCCTTCGGACGGTGCTGCCCGAGAACACGAAGATCGACCTGGACATCTCCCACGGGCTGGCCCGCATCGACCTGAGCAAGGAGGTACTGGACATGGCCGACGCCGCGGCGGAGAGCAACATGGTCAACGCCATCGTGCAGACGCTGACCGAGTTCGACAGCGTGGACAGGGTGGAATTCCTGATCGGCGGGCAAAAGCGGGAGACGCTGACCCACGGCACCCCTGTGGGCGGCCAGTTTACCCGGGGGGACATCAACCTGGAGAGCGTGGAGCCCACCATGGCAGGGGCCTCCGTCGAGCCCGTTACCCTGTACTTTCCCGGGGAGTCCGGCGCGGTGATCGTGCCCGTGACGCGCATGGTCCACTCCAGGGCGGACGTGAACACCGCCGTGCTGGAGCTGGCCAAGGGCCCCAGCGATTCCCAGATGCTGGAGAGCGTGGTGCCCGCCGGCTGCGGCCTGATCGACGTGCAGGTGGAGAAGGGCGTTGCGAAGCTGAACTTTACCTCGGAGTTCGTGAACCTGGTGGAGAATTCCGACGGCGGCCGGATGGCGCTGAAGGCGCTGGTGCTGACCTGCACCCAGTTCGACGGCATCGACTCGGTGGAAATCTACGTGGACGGCCGGAAGTACGACGCCGCCCAGGGAGAACTGGGCGTGCCCAGCTTCATGAACATGGCCGATTCCATCGTCTACGACTACATCCAGACCCAGTCCGCGATGCTGTTCGATTACGACTGAGGACGCCGGAATCGTGGAGGCGGCAATCTGTCGCCCGTGTAGCGACAGCGCCTGCACGGCCACACTCCGGAATCACGATTGACCTGTAGCGGCGACGCTTCGCCGCCTTATCCACCGACAAGCGCCGCCGCGCAATGGAGGCGGATTGCCGCCGCTACGGCAGGGTATCACAAATGCAACAGGAGGCTTACACACATGGATACGATTGATCGCGCCCCGGACAAGCTGCGCATGGTGCGCATACTGCCGGACTATACCGAGATGGCCGCGGGCTCCGTGCTGATCTGCTGCGGCAGGACGAAGGTCATCTGCACCGCCTCGGTGCAGGAGGGTGTGCCGCCGTTCCTGCGGGAAAAGGGAAAGGGCTGGCTGACGGCGGAATACGCCATGCTGCCCGGTTCCACGCCACAGCGCAAGCAGCGGGACGGCGTGAAGAAGGATGGCCGGGGCGTGGAGATCCAGCGGCTGATCGGGCGCTCCCTTCGCGCCGCCTGCGACCTGACCCGCTTGGGCGAGCGCACCATATACATCGACTGCGACGTGATCCAGGCCGACGGCGGCACCCGCACGGCCTCCATCACCGGGGCCTTCGTGGCGCTGTGCATCGCCGTGGACAGGCTGATACAGCAGGGCGCGATCGTCGATTCGCCCATCATCCGCCAGGTGGCGGCGGTGTCTGCGGGGGTCATCGACGACGTATGCACTCTGGACCTGGAATACGCCCAGGACAGCCGCGCCCAGGTGGATATGAACATCGTGATGACCCGGGATGGCAAGGGCAACCTGGGCTTTGTGGAGGTACAGGGCACCGGCGAGGGTCGCTGCTACACCCGTGCCGAGCTGGACCGGCTGCTGGCCCTGGGCGAGAAGGGCTGCCTCGAGCTGATGCAGGCCCAGCGGGAGGCCCTGGCCAGCCGCGCGGAAGTCATCTGCAAAAAGCCCCTGCTGGTGCTGGCCAGCAACAACTTCGGCAAGCTGAAGGAGCTCAAGCAGCTGCTGGGCGGGCGGTTCGACGTGCGCTCCATGCGGGAAATGGGCGTGGAGGCCGACGTGGAGGAGACGGGGGAGACCTTCGAGGAGAATGCCCTGATCAAGGCCAGGGCCCTGATGGACATCTGCAAGTGCGCCACGCTGGCCGACGACTCCGGCCTGTGCGTGGATCAGCTGGGCGGGCGTCCCGGCGTCCACTCCGCCCGCTACTGCGGCGTGCACGGCGACGACGAGGCCAACAACCGGCTGCTGTTGAAGGAGCTGGCCGACAAGCCCGCGCCCCACAGGGCCCACTACGGCGCGGCGGTGGCGCTGTGCCGTCCGGGACGGGAGCCGGTGATCGTCTATGGCCGCTGCGAGGGCGAGATCATCGGCGAATACCGGGGCACCGGCGGCTTCGGCTATGACCCGCTGTTCCTCTCCGACGACCTGGGCGTCACCTTCGCCGAGGCCGATCCTGAGGCCAAGAACGGCGTCTCCCACCGGGCCAGGGCCATACAGAAGCTGATTGCGGCGCTGGAGGGGGAGGAGGCATGACCCGGCTGGGCATCGTCTCCGACAGCCACGACCACGGCATATGGCTGGAGCGGTATCTGAAGCTGTGCCGGAAGGAGAAGTACGACGCGGTGTTCCACCTGGGGGACTAGGATACCGACCACCGCTGGCTGGAAAGGCGGCTGGAGACGCCGGTGATCGCCGTGGCGGGCAACTGTGACATGTTCCCAGACCTGCCCCGCATGGCAAGGGCGTCCTTCGGCCCCCACAGGCTGCTGGCGGTACACGGGCATCTCCAGGACGTGAAATACGGCTATGACCGGCTTTCCTATTACGCTGAGGACCAGCAGGCCACCATCGCCCTGTTCGGCCACACCCACCACCCCTGCGTGGAGTGGCT
>JAZSAA010000456.1:0-9166 GCA_045601625.1 Clostridia bacterium
ATTGTATCGTTGACAAAGCGTCATTTATAGGCTAAAATGTATATGCAATCAAACGCTGCCATCGAGCGGCAGGGGGGAGTGTATACATGTCCAGGGGCTCGGCTGAATTGACCAACGCGCGCAGGGAGGAAATCGTATCGCCCTGCGAAAAGCTCTACCAGACCATGAGCTTTAAGGAAATACCGCATAATCGAGTGGCTCAGTAGCGGAGGGAATTTTAGTCGATTGCGAACTGCAAAAAACGAAGGTTACCTGGCGGGTAATCGAGATTTTTGCAGGCAGCAAGCGGCTGAAATTCACCCGCTAATGGGCCGCGAGCATTGTGCGGTATTTCCTTAAAGCAAAGATCCTTCGACCCCGCCCGGGATGACAGGCATGTCATCCCGGGCGAAGCGAAGGATCTTTCCTTATTTAAGGACAGGCTTAGAATTCAACCAGTTCCTCGTCCTCGGAATCGTCCTCGAATTCCAGCTCCTCCTCGGTGTCGCCAGACTCCAGCTCCACTTCCTCCTCCTCGGCCGGCGCATCCGCCTCCGTCTTCAGGTAGGGAGCGAGGTCGTAATCGGCGGGCACGATGACGGCATAGAAGCCATCCTCCACCGGCTCGATCTCCACGCGCATCGGGTCCTCGGTGTCGAACATCGCCTCGGTCAGGGCGACCTCGCCGTTGTCCACGGCGATGGACAGCGGGTCGGTGGGCGTCTCGACGGTCCCGTCGGTCGCGGCGTCGTCGGTCAGCTCGGCGGTCGGCTCGATCTCTTCGGTCGGCTCGGTCTCCTCCCCCACCGGGGTCAGCGGCTCGTCGGGCACCAGCAGCACCTGGGCCGCCTCGGGCGCGATGGCGAAGCTGTCGTCGGGCTCCAGGATCAGCGGCACGTCGGGCAGGGTGTAGCCCTGGGGCAGCGCCGCGGTGACCGGCACGGTGATGGGTTCTCCGTTTTCGTCGTTCTCCCCGGTGGGCACCTGCGCGGCGTTCTCGGGGATCATGCGGATGCGCACGCGATAGGCGGGCATCAGCGTCTTTTTGTCGGTGGTCAGCTCGGTCTCGCGGGTGGTGAGCCCGGTGGCGTCGGCCTGCTCGATGACGATGTCATAGCCGTCCACGGCCACGGTCTCCACCGCTTCGGCGTCGTCAAACTCCATGTCGGCGTCGTCAAACTCCATGTCGTCCTCGCTCTCGATCTCGATGTCGGCTTCCGCGTCCTCGATCTCCAGCTCGTCCTCGTCCGCGAAATCGTCGCCCTCCAGGTCCTCCAGCTCCTCCATCTCTTCCTCGTCCTCGAAGTCGTCGCCCTCCGGCTCCGCCTCCTCGACGGGAATCTCGATCTCGCTGGTCAGCGCGGACAGCGGGATGCGCAGCGTGGCGTTCTCCAGCTCGTAGACGATCTCGCCCACGCCGTTGTTCTCCAGGGCCTGGATGGTGGAATTGGTCAGCCGCAGGTGGAGCTCCTCGAAGCGCTTGCGCTGGGTGCCCTCGATCAGCACGTCCTCCTGCTCGCCCTCGGCGTTGGTGGTCTTCAGCGGCTCGGGGTTGATCGTCACCCGCTTCAGCGTGGGCTCCTCCTCAGGCGCGGCCTCGCCGTCGGCGGCGGTGTCGTCTTCCAGGTCGAAGCTGTCGCCCAGGTCCTCGATGCCGTCGTCGATCGCCTCGTCCGTGTCGTCGGTCTCGGGGGTGTAGTCCTCGTCGAACTGCAGGAACGGCCTGGCCTTGCCGTCGGCGCCGAACAGAATCGTGCCGTAATCCATGCCTTCCAGCTCGAGGTTGCCGTTGACGGCCTCGGTCTTTTCCTGTTCGCTCTCGCCGTCGCCTTCGCCGTCAAAGCCGTCGTAGCCGTAGCCGGAACCGGAGGTACCACCGCCACCGCCGCCACCGCCGCCGGAGGAGGAATCGCTATCGCTGCCACCGTCGGTCTTGATGATGGAGAACTGGACCGTCCTGGTGCCGGTGTAGTTCTTGCCGGTGCCCTCGATCGTCACCGTCGCCTTCTTGTCGGCGGTACTGACCTCCTTGTTGTTGGTGTAGGAGACGATCTTGAAATCGGTGCCAAATTCCAGCGTCTTGTTCTTGTATTTCAGCACCAGCGATTCTTTATTCAGCGTGATGTCCTGGCCGGTGTACTTCTGGGCAGTGGCCGTCGCGGAGACGTCCGCATCGGCGATGTTCTTCTTATTGATGGTAAAGACCTGTGAGCCCAGCTTCACATTGAAGTTCTTGCCAAAGTCCATCTTGCCGATGGTGATCTTGTAGGTGCCGGCATCGTCACCACTCTCACGGCTGAGCCAGCCATCGTTGGGGAAGAACTTGGTGTTATGCGCCTTGGCCGACTCCTTAAGGTAGTGGCCCTGTGTTATGCCGGCACTCTTCTCCGCTTCCGTCCTGTCCTCCACGGTGACCGCCAGCTTGCCGTCGACGGTGTTCATGGGAACGCCGTACAGCGGCACGCCGCCCACATTCTGGTGCAGGAGGCTGCTTTCGCTCTTGTTCAGCCAGGTGCCGGCCGGGAAGGTGGGATCATCCGTGCCATACGTCTTGTGCGCGCCCGCGTAGGGGGTGATGGTCACTTCGCGCGGGGTGATCTTGGCGCGAACCTCTACCTCAGTATTTTTTAGAGTATACCAATCCTTATCGTTGCCTGTCAGTTCAAACGTAAACACAAAATTGTAGTTGTCTCCAGCATCAGCAGAAGAAAACTGAGTTATGCCTTTCAAAGCGAAACCGATAGAAGTGTGGCCATCAACCAGTTTATTCCCATCGGAGAGATACAGGCCAAACAGTTTTTTTCTGATATCACTCGATTTTTCGAGCCCAAGATCCTTCCACTCATCAATTAACACATGCAGTTTCTTATTATCCTTGTCGGTATAAACGCCATTTTTAGTTGCGTCATATACTTTCGACAGCGGGGATTTGCCTTTATACTTCACCTCCAGCTGTACAGGTTTTCTGTCGCTCGATTTATACTTCGCCGTGTACGTCTCACTGGCAGTCACATTGGGCAGCTTTTCACTGGCAAACGTCTTGTTGTCGCTCTTCCTCACCCAGCTATCGAAGGTGTAGACGGTCTTTGCTGTGCCTATCTTGGTGGGCGTCGAGCCGCCGTAGGTCAGCTTGTCGTCGTAATGGAAATCCTTCTTGCTCCACAGCTCCGTCTTATCGTCATCGTCGTTCAGGAAGATGACGGTGTATTCGAAGCTCGCTTTGTAGGTGGCATCAGAAGTCACCTTGGGCAGTTTTTCGCCCTTCTTGTGAAGCGTATTATCGGCGTCCAACCAGCCCACGAAGGTAGCATTAGTCTTGCTGGGTTCCTCGCGTTCGGGTACGGCATCATACTTGAAGGACTTCTTCTCAATCTCACTACCATCATCTTGCACAAAGGTGACGGTGTACAGCCGGTCATTCTGGGCGAAATGCGCCTTGTAGGTGGCGTCGGCGGTCACCTTGGGCAGATCGTCGTTCTTATGCACTGTGCCCTTCTCGTCTGTCCAGCCGTCGAAGGTATAAGTATACTTTTCAGTTTCCTTCTTGGTGGGCGTATCGCCACTATATACGGGTTTTCCCCCGTATTCAACGCTTTGAGGCTCCCCTAATTGCTTGTCATCCCAGTTTACAAACTTGATGGCATATTTACGCTTATCATTCTTATACACCGCCGTAAAGATAACAGGGTCCTTCACTTCTGCAAGATTTCCCCATTTATCGAATGTATAGTCATACTCAGCCGTCGATTCTTTTGTTGGGTGGTCATCATGCTTAGGTGTTGTGAAATACTCTTCTTCTGTTCTGTCGAACTCGCTATCATCATCGTTCGCCCAGATGATTTCCGCCTTCAGCTTGCCACCGTCGCTGACATAGGTGTCCTTAGTAATCTTAGCGTGATGGCCCTGCTTGATGGTCAGGTCGGCCTTCATCGTCAGCACGACGCCAGCGTTGACTTCCAGGTCCGTGGGCATACCGGCGGGAAGGGTGACAGGCTTCGACATAGCGGGGGCGCTCGGGTCCGCTTCCTCCCCTTCCTCTTTCGGATGGCTGATCGTGTATCCGGCGGCCATGGTGGTGTTCTTGCTGACCGACAGGGTCGTATAGGCCGGCTTGGTACTGCCGGAAACGGCGTTTGAGGCTATGCTGGTCAGCGAATCCGGCAGAGTCAGCTTTTCAAGGTTCCCCATATTGGCAAAGGCGCTGTCGCCAATGCTCTTGACGCCCGCGGGCACGACGATCTCGGACAGCTTCTTGCCACTGAACACATTCTTGGCAATGCCAACTACATCCTTGTCGTCAATTTTGGCCGGAATGGTCAGGGCCTGGGGAACGTCACTCACAACATCATTGCCGGTCCAACCGGTAATGACCACCTTGGCTTTATCCCCGACGCTGTCCAGGCGATACTTGTAATTCGCGTCAGGGGTCGTGGACGTGACATCATCGCCCACCTTCAGCACGCATGTAGCTACCAGGGTATAAGAGTAATGCGGTTCAGTCTCCTCTGTCACAGTCTGGGTAAGTTTGAATTCATAACTCCCGTCACCTGTATCGTCGGTATACTGCACTGTCGGGTTTACATATTCCGGAGTAACCGTAACATCGCCGTTGACCCAGTCGAGAGTGACGTCGTCAGCCTTTTGGGGCAGCAACCCCTTTGCGTCCGCAAGCGGAGGCCTGTAGGCATGACAATCAACAACCGTAACACTTATATTCTTCTTCCACTTGGCGGTGATAGTCCTATCCGTTTCGGGAAATATCGAGGGAATCTCAGAATCCCAGCCATCAGATTCAAATCCCTCTCTTGTATACACTGGCACCGTTTCTGTAATCTGAGTGCCTGGCATTCCCGTCATAGTCGTTTTCGGGTCACTAGTCGTATAGCCATGATCGAATGTGATCGTCACTTCCCCTGCCATCAGCGCGTCCTCGGTCTCGGGGGCGAGCTCGCCGGAGATTTCCTCCATGAAGGTGGCGGTGTAGGCCACGTCGCCGGTCACGGGGGCCAGCTCGGGGGTCCAGCCCGCGAAGACATAGGTCACCCCATTGGCGGGTTCCTTGGCGGCGTCGGCGTGGGCAGGCATGTCGCCCTGTGCGACCGACGTGGTGTCGATCACGTTGCCGGCGTCATCCAGCCAGGTCACGGTATAGACCGGGGTCGGTTCCTGCTCCGGCTGCTGTTCCTCGGGCTGCTGCTGCCCCGGCTGCTGTTCCTCGGGCTGCTGCTCGGGCTGCTGTTCCTCGGGCTGCTGCTGCTCCGGCTGCTGCTCCTCGGGCTGCTGCTCGGGCTGCTGCTCCGGCTGCTGCTCCGGCTGCTGCTCCGGCTGCTGCTCCGGCTGCTGCTCCGGCTGCTGCTCGGGCTGCTGCTCCGGCTGCTGCTCCGGCTGCTGCTCCGGCTGCTGCTCCGGCTGCTGCTCCGGCTCCGGTTCCGGCTCGGCCTCGGAAGCGCCGGCCTTCTCCGTCGTCGCGACAGTCTTGGCAACCTCCTCGAACACCGCCATATAGGTGGCCTCGCCGGTCGCCTTGGAGGGCTCGGGGTCCCAGCCCTTGAAGACATAGCTGTACTTTTCGGTATCGGGCATGGAGGGGGCGTCGTGCTTGGGTACCTTGCCGGCGGCGACCTGGGTCACGTCGATGACGTTGCCCTCGTCGTCCAGCCAGGTGATATCATACTTTTCGGCCTTGTCCCCGTTCTTTTTGAAGGTGGCGGTATAGGTGGCCTCGCCGGTCACCTCGGTCAGGGCCGGCTCCCAGCCGGTGAAGGTATACTTCGCCTTGCTGGACTTCTTCTTCGGGTCCTTGTGGGTGGGCATCTCGCCAAAAGCGACCTTGGTCGTGTCTATGGTCTTGCCCTTGTCGTCCTTCCAGGTGATCTTGTACTTGCGGGTCTTGCGCTTGAAGGTGGCGGTATAGGTGGCGTCCTCCGTGGCCTTGACCAGCTTGGGCTCCCACTTGTCGAACTTATAGGTATACTTCTCGGTGGACTTCTTCTTCGGGTCCTCGTGCTTGGGCTTCTTGCCATACTTCACCTCGGTGAAGTCGATCAGCACGCCCTCGTCGTCCAGCCAGGTGATGGTGACCTTCTCGGGGTTCGAGCCGGTCTTCTTGAACTTGGCCTTATAGGTGGTGTCCTTCTTGGCCTTGCCCACCTTGGGCTCCCACCCCTCGAAGGTATAGGTAACGCCCCCCTCCGTGTAATCGGCGGGGTCCTCGGGCTTTTCAGGCTTTTCGCCCTTTTTCACCTTGTCCTTCTTGATGGTTTCGCCGTTGACCTTCCACTTGATGGTGTAGTAGGTCTCTTTCTTGCTCTTCGCGAAGGCGGGCGTCAGCGGCATGCCGGTCATCACCAGGGCCATGCACAGCACGATTGCCAGCCACGAAAAGCCGAAACGATGCTTTCTTTCCATGTCAACCTCCTGTATATCGCGTTATCATCGCAGGTTAACGCTCTATCCCGTGAAACGACAGGCAGATTCCTGTCTATCCGGCATTTTATTCGGCAGTTTCCCCCCGAATTCCTGCCCTATCTCGCTATTAGACGAGAAAAATACGATTATGTTCCACATTATAGCACATTCACGCCACAATTTGACAGGTCGCTGGAATTAAAGGGCCTGAATTGGGTTATGCTACCGGGGAAACCAATCACCGTTTGGAGGGAAAACCATGACCATCGGATTCATTCTGCTGACCGTCACCGGCCTGCTGATCCTGTTCGGCGTGGGCCAGCGGGTGCTGGACCGGCTGCACCTGACGGACATACAGGCCATCGTATTCATCGCGCTGATCATCGCCGGGGGCTTCGTGCCGGACATCTCGGTGACGGACCGCTTCGCCTTCAACATCGGCGGCGCGCTGATCCCGCTGGCGCTGTGCGCCTGGGTGTGGATCAAGGCCGACTCCGCCCGGGAACGGGCCCGGTGCCTGGTGGCGTCGGTGATCACCGGCATCGCCATATTCCTGCTGGGCCGCTACCTGCCCGCCGACCCCCAGGCGCTGCCCATCGAACCGGGCTACGCCTACGGCATCGCGGCGGGGCTGATCGCCTGGGTGCTGGGACGCTCCCGCCGGGGCGCGTTCATCGCCGGCACGCTGGGCGTGATGCTGGCCAATGTGGGCAGCTGGCTCTACGCCCGAAGCCTTGGAGCCGACCAAAGTCTGGTTTTGGGCGGCGCGGGCGGCTACGACGTGATCGTGATTGCCGGGCTGCTGGCCGTGCTGATGAGCGAGCTGGTGGGCGAGCTGGTGGAGCGCGTGACCCGGGGCCGCAGCAAGCCCGTCCGGGAATACGTGAACGGCGATTTCGTCAGGAGGGAGCAGCGATGAGGCGAACGGGGTTCAAAATCGCCGCAGCGCTGGCAATTGTGACCGCAATTTTGCAGACTTCGGTCTGTTATGGCGAATATACGACCGAAGTCGAAATTTTGTCATATACGCTGGTGGACGAAAGCGGAGCGACGCTGACCATGCGGGGCGGGCAGATCTGGCCCGGGGACGAATACATCTCGGGGGACGACAAGTGGTACCGGGTGGTGTCGGTGGACGACGCCGCCCGGGTCGCCACCGCCCAATACCTGGGGCCGGCCGTCGATGATAACGCCGCCCGGACCGCCTTCGCGACGAAAAAGGGCGATTCCGGCGACGGAAAGAAGCTGATCGCCATGTATTCGACGCACAGCGACGAGAGCTACGTGCCCGACGACGGCACCGCCTCGAAGTGGAAGGGCGCCGGCATCTACGACGTGGGCGACAGCCTGAAGGCGGCGCTGGAGAAGCGGGGCATCGAGACGGTGTACTCGAAGGAGACCTTCCTCCCCCACGACGCCGACGCCTACACCCGCTCCCGCCGCACGGCGGAGGAGCTTTTGAAGCAGGGCCCGGACGCGCTGCTGGACATCCACCGGGACGCCGTGCCCGCCGAGCAGTACGAAACCGAGGTGAACGGCGAAGACATCAGCAAGGTGCGCCTGTTCGTGGGCCGCACCAACCAGAACGCCGCCGAAAACAAGGCCTTCGCCCAGCAGATCAAGGCGGAGGCCGACCGGGAATACCCGGGGCTGATCAAGGATATCTTCATCGGCAAGGGCAATTACAACCAGGACCTGAGCCCCAATTCCCTGCTGCTGGAGTTCGGCACCCACGAGATCGACAAGGAGAAGGCCCAGGAGGCCACCGGCTACATCGCCGAGGTGCTGGACAGCGTGCTGTTCGGCCCCGCCGCGAAGGCCGAGGGAGCAAGAAGCGCGCGCTCCGGCGCCGTGGCGAAGGGCATTGGCTGGGCCGTCGGCCTCGCTGCCCTCGCCGCCGCCGTCTACGCCCTGATCGCCACCGGCTCACTCAGGGGCGCCTGGGACAAGATCGGAAGAAGGGCCAGCGAGATGACGGGGGGATTGTTGGGGAAGAAGGAGGATAAATCCTGATTTATCGAGCAAGGCTCGATAAATCAGAATTTGAGTATCTAGTATTTAGTGGTTAGTATTTAGTGGTGGTGCAAATCCCTACGGGATTTGTTTGATTATAAGGAAACGGTAGAGGTTTCAACGTTTCTTGATTTTTTTGAATCAAAAGAAATCCGCAAGGATTCCCTCCTCCACTAACCACTAAATACTAAATACTAACCACTGAAATTCTGATTTGTCGCCTCAGCGACAAATCAGAATTTTACGCCGTCTTCCTCACCGCCAGCTTATCGGAGATCATTGCGATGAATTCGCCGTTGGTGGGCTTGTCCTCGCGGGCAAAGACGCGGTAGCCGTACATCTGGTTCACGGCCTCCAGCCGGCCCCGGCTCCAGGCCACCTCGATGGCGTGGCGCATGGCCCGCTCCACCTTGCTGGCGGAGGTATCGAACTTTCGGGCAATGCCGGGGTACAGCTCCTTGGTGATGCGGTTGATCACGTCGTGGTTCTCCAGCACCATGTGCACCGCCTCCCGCAGGTATTGGTAGCCCTTGATGTGGGCCGGTATGCCCAGGGTGAGGAACAGGTTGGTGATCTGCTCGTCCAGGGTCTCCTCCGGCCCCTCGTGGGCGGCGGCGACCACGCTCTGGGGCTGGTCCCGGGCGATCTCCACGATGCGCTCGTACAGCAGGTCCATGTCGAAGGGCTTCACCATGTAGTAGCTGGCCCCCAGGCGGATGGCCCGCATGATGAAGTCGTCCCGGGCCAGGCCGGTCAGCACGATCAC
>JAZSAA010000457.1:0-5054 GCA_045601625.1 Clostridia bacterium
CTTTGTCAAACGCGACATCCCCAAGCAAAAGCTCCGCCAGCAGACCAGCGAGCATCCCTTCGGCACCATCAAACACTACGACGACGGGCGCTATTTCCTGTGCAAGGGTAAGGAAAAGGTCACCGCCGAGTTCGCCCTCTCGGAGCATACCGGATTCGAACCGGTGACCTCTACAATGCGAATGTAGCGCGCTAGCCAACTGTGCTAATGCCCCAAATTATGCTGTCGAATTATGTACAGTTTCGACAAACTGTTTCGTGGGTGTTATCAGCATCATTGGGATGTAGAAACGACGGTTCGTTCTAGCCAACTGTGCTAATGTCCCAAATATAATATATGGTGTGCAGCCGAAGCGAAGAATCTTTTACTTTTAATTAAGAAAAGTATTACAGCACTCACTCTCGTTCTTCCGTCTTGACCCCTTTCAGGATGGCCTCCGGCTTTCTTCGCCTGAAATCAAGGCTGATCGTGATTCGGCTGACCAGTATTCGGAGGCATCCCTCCAGGAGGAAATAGATCACCGTCACCGCGATCAGCGGAAAGAAGGCTTCATAGGTTCGACTTCTGACGATGTCCCCCATCTTTGTCAGGTCCTGTACGGCGATGTAACCCACGACTGCCGTCGCCTTGATCAGGCTCACGATATCGCTCTTGTATGATGGCATGACATGGGGCAGCGCCTGGGGCAGTATGATCCTGTAGAAAGTGCGCCGTCTGGAATAGCCCAAGGCATAGGCCGCTTCATACTGCCCGGCGTCCACCGCACCCACGCCCATCTTCAGCATGCCAAAGACGGAAGCCCCGAAGGTGAGCGTAAAGCCCATTACCGCCACGACAATGCCATTGATGGCAATGGAACCGAATATAATATAATACAGTATCATCAGCAGAACCACCATGGGCATCCCCTGCACCAGCCAGAGGCTGATGCGTGTAATGAGATTTGCGACCGGATTCCCGTTCCGGCACAGAATATATATCGCAAATCCCAGCGCCGTGCCGATGAGGATGGACAGCAGCGTGATAACCAGCGTATTGTACACGCCCTGCGCAAACAAACGCCAGCGGTCCTCGCGGATGAAGGTCTTGTTGACACTGGACGCGATCCTGTCCCGGAAGGACGGGCTGCTTTCAGCCGGAGTCGTCGCTTCTTCCCGCTTCAGGACGGCCAGCACCGTACAGCTTTCATGGGTGGGCTCGGAATAGAGTACGCTTTGGGCGCGTTCGGGCGTATAGGAGACGCCGCAGCACGCAAAATCGACCTTTCCGGTGACGATGGCCGGAATGATCCCGGCAAAATCCATCTGCACGATCTTAAGCCCGTAGCCCTTTTCCCTGCAAAACCGAACGGCAAGATCGATCTCCAGGCCTGCCGGTTTCCCTTCTTTGATGAAGGTAAAGGGAACGATGCTGGTATCCGTAGCGGCGCGGAGGGTCCCGTTCGTGGCCGGCAGATCCTCCAAACCGTCGATGGAGCCCTCCCCGCTGAACCATGCGTCCTGGATCTCGTCAAATTCGCCGCTTGCTCGCAGCTTGCGGATGAAGGCGCTGTACTCGTCGCGCAGCCTTTTTCCTGCCTCCGTCTTTGGGAAGATCGCCCCTGCCTGTGTCGTCTGGCCAAGCGGCTCGTCGATGTAGGTCAGATCGGGGTTCTCCGCCATCATGTATTTGACGAGCGTAATCGCATCGGCAAAGGCGTCGATCTTGGAAGCCCTCAAGGCGTTCAGCAGATCCACGGTGTTGCTGAAATAGCAAAGGCGTGTGTTGGGAAAGCGATCCGCCGCCCGCATCGCCTGAACGCTGCCCTTGGTGACCCCGATGCGCTTATCCTCAAGGTCGGCGAGGCGCTCATAGCGCTGGCCCGCCCCGACGCGTGTTCGACCCACAAGCACCGTGCCGCCGGTATAGTACGGCTCGGAGAAGTACACGCTGCCCAGCCGTTCCTCGGTGATGGAAAGCCCGGCAGCGGCAAAATCCGCCTTTCCGGACTGTACGGCGGGCAGGACCGCGTCAAAGCCCATGGTTTCTACCCTGAGCCCGTAGCCGCGGGCTTCACAGAATTGGGCCGCGAGGTCGATCTCCACGCCGACGATCTCATTGCCCCGGAAGTAATCCAGAGGGGCATAGGCGCCCTCCGTGGCCAGGGTCAGCGTACCCATTGCCGCAGGGAAGGCCCTGTAATCGGGCAGGGTCTTCCTTGCCTCCGGGCCATCAGTCCACTTTTCAAACACCCGTTGCAGCGCGCCGCTTTCCTTCATGGTGGCGAGCCATGCGTCCAGCTCCGCCCGCAGGGCATCTCCCTCGTCGGTCCTGGGCAGCGCAAACCCGAATTCAAAGGTGTCGAGGCGGCCGTCGGCCAGAGTTAAGCGCGGGTTTTCTGCGATGATCTGACGCGCCGCCGGTTCATCCACAGCAAAAGCGTCGATCTTGCCTGCCTCCAGGGCCGCGATCATATCCCCGACGGAATTGAAATAGACAATATTGGCGTCGGGCAGCGCCTTCTGTACGATGGCATCGAAAACAGAACCGGTCGTCACGGCGATGCGTCTGCCGTTGTATGCTTCCAACGACGAGCCCGTGGCGGGCTGCGCATCCCCGCCTGCGGCATGCCCGTCGTCGCGCACCATGGCGGTCATTTCCACCTCGAACAGAACGTCGGAAAAGGGTATGGATTCATCCTTTTCCTCCGAATAGAACAGGTTCGACATGATGCAGTCGACGTTGCCCCGTTCAGCGGCGGCGATGATACTGCCAAAGTCGAACACCTTGAGCTCCAGCTTCGCGCCAAGCCAGCTGGCGAAGCGATGCGCCAGCTCCACGTCGTATCCCGCCAGATCAGGCCCAATGAAATAGGAGTACGGTATCACCGTGCCCGTCGTGCCCACGCGCAGCGTAAACGTGGGATTCTCCGCCGGCGGGATGTCCGGCATGGTCTCCTCATCCCGGATCACCCATCGCTCAAACATATCGTCCAGCGTACCGTCGGCCTTGCTTTCCCTGATGAAGGCATTGAGCTTTTGCCTGAGAGCGGGTATCGGCGTTACCGGGGAAATCGCCACGGCAATCCTGTTGATGGCATAGTTTTCATCCAACAAACGCACGCCCTTGAAGCCTCGCTGAATGGCGAATTCCATCTCCACCCGAGCGTCGACGTAGGCGTCGAGGCGTCCATTTGCGACGTCGGTATAGGCCAGCATTTTATCTGTGTAGGGAATCAGCTTCGCGTCAGGGTAATCCCGCGCAAGCGTTTCCTCCGCCGGCGTATCCAGGGCCACGGCGATCTTGGCTCCCGGCTGTGCAAGCTGATCAAGAGAGGTTATGGGCTGTTTTGAAGCCCCCGATAACAGCAGCACGATCGGTACAATCAGCAGAAAGCGCAGCGCAGCATTGGCAATCCTGTATCTCATAATAAACCCCTTACATTATAACCAGTCGACCATCGTCGTCCGGAATTCCGTGGGCGAGCAGCCCTTCACCTTGCGGAATGCGCGGTTGAAGGACGATATGCTGGAGAAGCCGGACTCGAAGGCGATGTCGATGATGTGAAGCTTCGGATTTGGGAAGAGGGATTCCGCCACCTTGATGCGCTCCGTCGTCAGAAAGTCCACGAAGGTCATGTTGGTATAGCCCTTGAACAGGTGGGCAAAGTGGGACTTGCTGACGCCCACCGCGCTGGCCACCTCGTTGAGGGTCAGGGCTTTTGCGCAGTTCTCGGCGATGTACAGGCAGGCCTCGGCCATCAGCTTCATGTTGGCCTGCGCCGTGTTGACGCTTCCGGCATCGTCCGGCTGCGCGGACAGGCACAGCCGCCCGACCCGGGTGAAGAACTCCAGGAGGCTGGCGTAGGCGTGCACCTCCCGGAATGGATCGTCGGAGTGGTAGTAGCCGTCGATGGCCCGGACGCTCTGCAGCATCGCCTCGCTGTCCGCGTTCCCGGGCGCATGGCGCACGCAGTTGCAGCGGGACAGCTGGGGCAGTATGCGGTTCAGCGCTCCCATCACCGCCAGCAGCGCGATGGGAAACTGTATGATGAGAAAGGAATCCTCCGTCACGTAGTGTACCGCGTGCAGGTCGCCGGCGTACACGATGGCGATGTCGTTTTCCCCCAGCGCGTAGCGGGTGAAGTTGACGGTGGCCGCGTTGCCATCCCTCAGGCTCACCAGCACCTCCACATAGGGGTGCCAGTGCACGGTATCGAAGTAATTCGTATCCACCTTGCGGGACACGTTGATCTTTGAACCGCTGTTGAAGATCAGGTTTTCGTAATACTTGTTGATTCCCATGTTTTTACCCCGTTGCGCCGCCGCAGCTCCCGTCCCGTCAACCCACCCGGTTTGTTTACGTTTATTTTATCACATTTTTCCACTTTTTCAAGCGTCTCAGCCAATAAATGCCGGGGTGCCGAATGACGCCCCGGCCTATCTTCGCAGTTTTTGCGCAGGCCCTTCGGATGATTTGAACAACGTTAAAAGCGTGAACGTGATATTATGATCGTGTAATACAACGACACGACAGGAGGCTGCCATGCGGACGTTCAACGTGGGCATACTGGGCTGCGGCGTCATCAGCCGCACCTACGCGGCGGATATCAAGGCCTTCTTTCCGCGGCTGAATATTGTCGCCTGCGCAGACGTGAACCTGGCGTCGGCGGAGAAGCTGGCAGGGGAATTCGGCATCCCGAGGGCGTGCCTGACGGAGGAGCTGCTGAAGGACGAGTCCGTGGAGATCGTCGTGAACCTGACGCCGCCCCAACTGCACGTTGCGCTGGACAGGCGGATCATCGCCTCCGGAAAGCACCTGTTCAGCGAAAAGCCCTTCGCCCGGACCCTGAGCGACGCCAGGTCGATCATGGCCCTGGCGAAGGCGGCGGGCGTGCGGGTGGGCTGCGCGCCGGACACCTTCCTGGGCTCGGGACTTCAGAGCCTGCGCTGGTACCTGGATCGGGGCCTGATCGGCAAGCCCTTCTTCGTCACCGCGAACATGACCACCTTCGGCTACGAGACCTGGCACCCCAACGTGGAGCCGTTCTACAGGAAGGGCTCGGGGCCCCTCTA
>JAZSAA010000458.1:0-6058 GCA_045601625.1 Clostridia bacterium
CATCATCCTCAGTCCTTTCCCGAAAAACAGAGCGTAAGTCTTATTCTCATTTATCTGTTTCAAAAGGCAACAGGCGCCGAGGCATCAATCCTCTGATTCCTGTATGCTGATTCAGTCATGCAAATTCTGATTTGGCGGGGAGACGGGCTTCCCAAAAGCCATCCCCTTTGGGGAAGGTGCCGAGCGAAGCGAGGCGGATGAGGTCCCCTGCCATAGTGCTTCGCGCCTATGCTTCAATAGACGTTGTCTCAGCGCCAAAGACCTCATCCGTCTTTCCGACGCGAAGCTAGTCCTTTAGGGCCGGAACAATGCAAGCATTTTCCGGGAAATCCACCTTCCCCACCGGGGGAAGGCTACTTTCGAGTCCTTCATCATCAGCCCGCGACAAATCAGAATTTGCATGCGCCTGAACAACTACATCTATTTTCCCCTTCCCAGCGGGAACTGGCCGATGCGCAGGGTGGTGCCGCCGAAGGGCACCAGCTCGATCACCTGGGCGTCCTTCTCCTTTACCGCGGGCACCATGGGCACGCTGGCGGCGCTGCCGCCGTCCATGTGCCATTCCACCGGCACGGCCTTCACCAGCACCTTCACCGGCGCCTCGCCCTTGCCGAAGGCCCCGGGGCGCGCGCCGCTGTACACGGCCTTCATGGGCTCGTCCCGCACCAAGGCCCAGTTCCAGGGGCTGTCGGCGGTCGCCTGCCAGTCGTCGTTCTCCGTCCTTTCCCACTTTTCCTCGGGCTGCAGGGCCATCAGCAGCGGCCCCAGCTCCACCGCGCCGGACTGGTGGTACCACTTGGTCAGGCGGGGCACGGTGGCCATCTCCAGGCGGATCACGTCGTCGGAGCGCCAGCGGCGGCGCACGCAGCTTACGTCGCCCGCCCGCACCTGCATGATCTCGCCGTCGGGCAGGAACACCATGGGCTGGCGGATCCATGAGGGCATGCGCAGGTACAGCGGGAATTCACAGGGCTTCTTGACGGATATCCTGATCTCCACCGACTGGCTGAAGGGGTAGCTGCCGGACACCGTCAGGCGCACCGGCACGCCGTCCAGCACCGTGCGCACCGTGCAGGGCGCGTAGCTGACGGCCTGCAGCCCGCCGTCGGCGGTGGCGTACCACAGCGACGCCACGAAGCGGGGCCAGCCCTGGCCGCAGTTGGCGGCGCAGCAATCCTCGTCCGGCACCGAGGCGAACAGGTTCGCGCCGTCGGTGCAGTTGTACCACTTCCGCGGCTCCCGGGACACCTTCACCTGGTTCACCTGCTCCTGGCACTGGTGGGCGGTCATGTCCGCCGTGAAGGCCGCGGGCAGGGCGTTGTAGGCGATCTTTTCCAGGATGTCGGCGTATTCGGCGTTGAAATCCCCCAGGCCCAGCAGCGTCTCCAGCGTGTGCATCAGCTCCACGATGGCGCACAGCTCCGAGCCCTGGGTGGGGCTGTTGCCGTTGAGGTGCTTGTCGCAGATGAACATGCCGCTGGCCACGCCATGGTGGCGCACCAGCTTGCTCCAGCCGAAGCGGAAGCCGCCTTCCTCCTTGAAGCCCGACTTGAACAGGTTGATCACGCCGGGAGTCTTCAGCGCCATGGCGATGTTCACGCCGTGGGACAGGTGGTACTGGGTGTGGAAGTAGGGGCGCGTTTCCCCCTCCAGGGGCTCCTCGCGTTCCTCGTCCAGGGCCTCCTTCAGCCGGTCCCACTTCAGCGAGCGGCTCATGGGTACGGTGTTGGCGAAGGTGTGGAAGTAGTTGGGCCAGTCCAGCGTCTGGGCGCGCAGCTTCTTGCACAGCTCCAGCAGATGCTTCTGGCCGGTGATGTTGTACAGCCACAGCGCCAGCTCCATGTTCTCGCCGCCCCGGGCCACGGCCCAGGCCTTCAGCGGGTGATCGTTCAGGTGGGTCACCTGGTATTTGAAGAAGCGGTCCATCAGCACCAGCACCCGCCGGTCGTTGGTGGCGGTGAAGTACTGGCGCAGGGCTTTCAGCGCGATCATCAGCGGCCAGTAGTCGTCGTTGCGCTCCGGGCCGAACCAGCCGTCCTCCCGCTGGCTGGCCAGGATCCATTCGATGTAGCGCATGGCCTTGGCCTTCAGCGCCTCGTCGTCCAGCGTCCAGGCCAGGGCCACCAACCCATCCAGGTAATAGGGCGCGGTCTCCCCGCAATCCCCCGGGCCGCCCAGCCAGCCGCACTCCGGCCCCAGGTCGCCCCAGCGCCCGTCCAGCCCGCCGGTCAGACCGTCGCGCTGGGTTTGCAGCTGCTCCAGCAGCCATTCCTCGGGCCGTATGCTGCCCAGGGGAAGCGGGGAAAGGGTATTCGGCGTCAGCGGCGCCCTGTTGAAGATGGGTTTCATAATTACACCTCTATGCGTGTGGATTGTTGACGCTTTGAGCGTCCGGCGAAGCCGGACCGAGGGCGGGCGCACCGGCGACGCCGGATGGCTGTGCCGCCCGAAGCCCAAACCCGAACGAAGCGGGTCTGGGGCGATTATTCAAAGATGCGGTATTCGCATTCGATCCTGCCGTTGTAGTAGCGCCTGCGCCGGGTGGCGCGGCGGCCGTAGGCCTGCTCGAACCCGGTATCGGCGCTGAAGGCGCACAGCTTCCAGCCCCTGAAGCGCCTTTGCAGTTCGCCCAGCTGCCTGGCCACGGCGTGGGCCGCGCGGGTGTTGTCCAGCCGCTCGCCGTAGGGCGGGTTGGCCACAAACACGCCCACGGGCTCCGGGGGCAGGTCGTCGCCGGGATTCAGGTCCCGCAGGTCCTTCACCGACAGGGCGATGCGCCCCGCCAGCCCCGCCTGCTTCACGTGGCGTTCGGCCAGCTCGACGGCCTCGGGGTTGATGTCGCTGCCGGAAACGGTCAGCGGTCGCCGGCTGCCCTCCTCGAATTTCTTCCGGGCTTCGGCGCGGATGGCGTCCAGCGCGGCGTGGGGCGCGCAGGGCCAGGCCTCCATGGCGAATTTCCGGGTCAGGCCCGGGGCGCGGTTCAGGGCGATGAACGCCGCCTCGATCAGGATCGTGCCCGTGCCGCAGCAGGGGTCGTGGAGGGGCTGCCAGGGGTGCCAGCCGCTTTGCAGCACCAGCGCCGCCGCCAGCGTCTCCCGCAGGGGTGCCTCGCCGTTCCAGGTGCGGTAGCCCCGCTTTGAAAGGGGCTCGCCGGAGGCGTCCACCGCCACGGTGACCAGGTCGTTTCGGATGGAGATGTCCACCTGAAACATCGCCCCGGTCTCGGAAAACCAGGCCGCGCCGTAGGCGGTTTTGAGCTTCTCCACCATGGCACGCTTGGCGATCTTCTGCACGTCCGACGGGCTCATCAGCTGGGATTTGACGCAGCGGGCGCAGATGGGGAAGGCGGCGTCGGCGGGCAGCAGCTTTTGCCAGTCGACGGCCTTCACGCCCTGGAACAGCTCCTCGTAGCTGCGGGCTTCGAAGCGGGCCATCACCAGCATGATGCGGTCGCAGGTGCGCAGCCACAGGTTGGCCTTGAAGGCGTCTTCAAAGCCGCCCTCGAACGCGGCCCCGCCCACGTCCATCACCCGGACGTTCTTCATGCCCATGTGCTTCAGGTCCCGCCCGGTCATGCCCTCCATGCCAAAGGCGGCGCTCGCTATCCATTCCATCGCTCGTTTCGCTCCATCCCGGCCTCCCGTCGGAAAACGAGAAACCATTTCCCCCTATTATTCCATATTCTATTATAAATGATAACACGCCTCTCCACAAGCGAAGAAGAACGCTCCCAAACATTTAACCTCAAAGCCGCCTCAGCAGCGATACGCACCGGCCCAGCACCTTCACGTCCATGATGGTACCCACGGTGGCGGTGAATTCGTGGTCGAAGGCCTGCATCTGTATGCGGCCGCCGTCCAGCTTCAGCAGCTTGCGCACCATGCGCTGGCCCTGCCAGTCCACCAGCATCAGCTGGCCGTCCTCGGCCTTGGGGGCCGGCACCACCAGCAGCAGGTCGCCGGCGTGCACCCGGAAGCCCCGCAGCATGTCGTCGGGGCAGCGGTAGTACAGCACCTTGTCCGGCGCGCCGCCCTCGATCTTTCCGTTCACGATGGGCGTCAGCACGTGGTCGATCACCAGCCCGTCCGGCGCCATCACCGGCACCCGCTTCACCACGCCGCCCAGGGCGTCCAGCCAGGCGTCCGACGATTCCTCCGCTGCTTTTCGGGCGTTCTCGGCCTGCTCCTGGGCCGAAAGCACGTAGGCCCGGGGCTTTGGGCGCAGCTTCACTTCCGGCTCCGCCGCCACCTCCAGCTCGGTGGACACCGGGTTTTGCACCCCCAGCACCTTCAGTATCCGCTGGGCCTGGTCGTCCGAGACGATCTTGCGCCCCGACTCCACGTCCCTGATGAAGCTCTCCGCCAGGCCGCACTTCTTGCCCAGCGCCTTTTCCGTCATTTTGGCCTTGATTCTGGCCTTCTGTATGGTATCGCCCAATCGGCTCATGTTGTTGTCCTCCGATGCTATTATTTCCGCAGCTTCTCCAGCCAGTGTATAAACCGCGCCTCCGGCTCGGCCTCGAACAGCATTTCCTCGCCGGTGCGGGGGTGGACAAAGCCCAGCCGGAAGGCGTGCAGCAGCTGGCCGCCCTCCACCGGATACGGGGATTTCTTCGGCCCGTACACCGGGTCGCCCAGCACCGGGTGGCCGATGGAGGCCATGTGTACGCGGATCTGGTGGGTGCGCCCGGTGGTCAGCCGGGCCTCGATCAGCGTCGCCCCCCGCAGCGGCTCAAGCGCCGTCCAGTGGGTGGTGGCGTCCCGCCCGCCGGCCACGATGGCCATGCGCTTTCGGTCGGTGGGGTGCCGCCCGATGGGGCCCTCCACGGTGCCCTCGCCCTCCCGGAAGCCGCCGATCACGATGGCCCGGTAGGCCCGCTTGACGGTGTGGGCCTTGATCTGTTCGGACAGAGCCACGTGGCTGAAGTCGTTCTTGGCCACCAGCAGCAGGCCCGAGGTGTCCTTGTCGATGCGGTGGACGATGCCCGGGCGGATCTCGCCGCCGATGCCGGACAGGTTGTCCAGGTGCCTGAGCAGCGCGTTCACCAGCGTGCCGCTCTCGTTGCCCGCCGCCGGGTGTACCACCATGCCCGAGGGCTTGAACACCACCGCCAGGTCGTCGTCCTGGCAGGGGATATCCAGGTCGATGTCCTCGGCCTGCACCGCCACCGGGGCCGCCGGGGGCACCGCCACCTGAACGGCCATGCCCATCTTCAGTTTAAAGCCGGCCTTGGCCTGGGCCGCGCCGTCCACGGCCACGCTGCCCTGCCGTATCAGCGCCCCGGCCCGGGAGCGGGTGACGTCGGCCAGCTCCGCGGCGAACACGTCCAGCCGCTCACCCTCCCGCTCCGGGGGGACGGCCGCGGCGTAAACGAGGCTGTTATCCATGCTTGATTTCCCCTCTGAGGCTCGCCAGCAGCACCAGCGCCGCGCCGACGCAGATGAAGATGTCGGCCACGTTGAACACGGCGAAGCGCGTGAAGGCCAGCTCGATGAAGTCCGAGACGCCGCCCGTCGTCAGCCGGTCGTACAGGTTGCCCAGGCCGCCGCCGGCGATCAGCCACAGGCCGGTCCGGGTGAGCGCCGGGGCGTCGGGATGGGTCGCCAGCCAGACCACCAGCCCGGCGATCAGCGCTGCGGTGAACAGCGCCAGCGCCAGCCCCTGCCCCGAGAGCATCGAAAAGGCGATACCCCGGTTTTCCACGGGCCGCAGGTTCAGGATGCCCGGCACCAGCGTGCCGCCCCGGGGGCACAGCCGCGCCACCAGCACCTTCGTCAGCCGGTCCGCCAGCGCCGCCAGCAGCGCGATCCACCAGCCGCGCAAGCCCTGTTTGAGTTTCATTTGGTTCCCTCCGATGATGATATGGAGTGTGACAAATTCTGATTTATCGAGCTGTTGCTCGATAAATCAGAATTTTAGTATTTAGTATTTAGTGGTTAGTATTTAGTGGCGGTACAAGCGGCGCGGTTTTCAAATTTTCAATTTGAAAATCCGCGGTTTCGGCCTTCGGCCGAAACTGACTTGCCCGAATTGGAAATTCGGTCAAGTCACCAGCCCT
>JAZSAA010000459.1:0-2447 GCA_045601625.1 Clostridia bacterium
GACCCCCGTCGATGGGGCCGGTAAGCCCGTGGGGAAGTGGCCCGAAGGGCCGATAGGGCTCCCCATTTCCATAGGCCCGACAAATCAGTATTTGCTTGGCTGATGAACAACTAACTATCATGCTCATAATGCCATAATACATATGCTAATGTACAAAAAACGGACTTTTACGTCCGTCTTCCATATTTTCCAATGGCTATCACATTTTTATAGCCCTTCATTGAAAAACCGGGCGGCGGATTCTGTATCCGCCGCTCGGTTCCTTTCCCGTTGCGATAAGCTTACCCCACCCAGTTGGGCTTGATCGCCTGGATCACCTCGTCCTTGTCGTTCAGGAACACGACGCCCCAGTCCAGGTCGTCCTTGGTGATGGTCAGCGTCACGGGACTGGACTCGGTGTAGTCCTGCTGACTGACCAATATGGAGTCGTTCTCGCTGAATATGACGGCGGTCCTGGCGTCGCCGCCCAGCACCAGGTCGAAGTGGATCTTGTCGCCGGTCACGGGGTTGTACTTGGGCTCGCCCAGCTCCTCTTCCACGGGCGCCGCTTCTGTCTCCTCGGTCACCATCGACTTCTCAAAGGGGTTCGCCTCGACCGCTTCCTCGGGGGCTTCCTCGACCGCTTCGGCCGCCTCGCTCTCTTCTTCCTCCGGCGGGGCGGGCGGCGTGAAATAGAACAGGCCTTCGATGCCGAAATCGCTTTCCAGCACGGGCGTCCACTGGGTCTTCTCGGTCAGGTCGTAGTTCGAAACATGGTTCTCGCCCGCCGTGAAGCAATTCAGGTCCATCAGCACATAGTAGCTCTCATTGAACTTCAGCGAAACGGGCAGGTGCATTTCAATGCAAACGCCACTGCCCCACTTCTTCGCCACCAGCTCGTTTTCCTGCTGGACGCGCAGCTCGACCTGGTCGGGATTGGCGAAATCGATATCCGCAATCTCAGTATCGGTGGAATCGTACAGGTGAGCATGGCCCTCGCCCAGCTCGATGTCCTCGCGGGGCAGGTAGATCTCCAGTACATTGCAGAAATACTTCACCTTCAGCTTCGCGCTGGGATAGGTATAGTCATAGCCCATCTCCTTGCTCAGGTCGATCTTTGGCACGCCCGGCAAGGGCTGATCCGGCCCAAGGCCCTCCGCCCACTCAGCCGCAAGCGCACTGGTCGCGCACAGCAAGCATACCAAAACCAACGCCAACAGTCTCTTCATTCAAAACTCTCCCCTTCCCGTATTCTTCGGCCCACCACCACAAATCTTCCGTTGCGGTGGCGCGCTCGATCGCAGGTTGTCAATGTGATGAATTCGTCGCCGAATTCCCGTTCGATTTCTGTATCGTAAAGCTGGTTTTCCTCGATCTCCTCCAGCCAGCGATCGGCGTCGATCTTGTAATCGATGATGGCGTTGTATCGGAACCCCGTCTCGTCCTCGTCGTAATCCGCGGAATAGAAGCAGGCGAAGATCACGTAGATCTTGCGCTCCATCAGCGAGTCAAATTCAAGGAACGGATGCTTCGCCCAATAGCTCTTGGTCCGGTACTGGGGCAGACCGCCGAACATGGAACCGTTCTTCATGTGGTGTCCGCTGACGACCAGATTGTAACTGGGCGTGTAGGGATCACACAGCTTGTCCAGTATGATCTGGCCGTTGACGTTTTCCTCGCCGTAGAAGTCGTGGGTGAGGTAAAACTCGCCGTCCTCCGCCTGGACCACCGGATAGTCGATGACCGTGTCGGGGATGTTGATCCAGCCAATCAGATCCTTATTGAGGGCGTAGATATCCTTCAACTCGGGCAATATGGCCGTCTCGTCCAACTCCGCCTTGTCCCGGAGCGCGTAGGGCAACGGCCCGTTGCGAATGGAACGGTCGGGCGTCGGCGTCGGCGCGACGGTTGGCCCTTCCACCGGCTTTGGCGTGGGCGTCGGTTCGGGCGTCGGCGCGTAATATTTTCCCAGATCCCAATAGTTGGGCTCCCGCGTCGGCTCGGGTGTCGGTGTCGGCTCGGGCGTCGGCCCTGCCTCTACCACCGGCACGACGGTGCCCTCGAGTCCCTCAACCGGACCGTCAACGGCATCCATGCCTTCAGCACTGTCCTGCCGATCCTCCGCGCGCCCAGCCGCGATCCTGCCGTCAGCTTCCGAAGCGTCCTCCCGGGACCTGTCACCGGCTTTCTCCGTTGAATCTTCCCGAGCACCTGTCCCGCTGTCGCCAGTTCTGTCCGACGGCTCTTCCGGGGAAATCGCCGTCTCCGACACGTCGCTTCCATTCCCCCAGGAAGCCGAAGATGCGCTGTCCCCGGAAGCTTGGCCGGCATCTCCGCCCGCCCCGCTTATCGCCTCTCCCGTTTCGCTTTCGCCGTCCGGGACGACCGCTTCGTCGTCCAAGCCATCCGCAAACCTTGCGGGAAGCGCCGGAAAAACCACATCGTCCTGCGCACGGTCGATCTGGCCT
>JAZSAA010000460.1:0-7208 GCA_045601625.1 Clostridia bacterium
AGGCACGCAAAGGCGCGCTTGGGGCTTACCTTTTTCAATTTGGACATTCGTCAAACCCTCCTTACCGCTTTCAGAAAACCGATGTCATCAGTTCAGCGAAAGCAGTACGTCGCCGGTGTTGACGGTGGCGCCCTTGGTCACGTTCACAGAGGCCACGACGCCGTCGCGGGGCGCCATGATCTCGTTCTCCATCTTCATGGCCTCGAGGATGACCAGCACGTCGCCCTTCTTCACATTCTGGCCATTGGGGACGTTCACGGCATTGATGTTGCCGGGCATGGGTGCCTTGATGGCCTCAGCGCCGGCGGGCGCGGCGGCAGCGGCCTTGGGCGCGGCGGGCGCAGCCTTGGGGGCCGGGGCGGCCACGGGGGCGGGCGCCGCGACGGGGGCGGCTACGGGCGCGGCGGCGAACACCGGCGCGCCGCCGATCTCTTCAACTTCCACTTCGTAGGACTGACCGTTGACGGTAATCGCAAACTTGCGCATGGTAATTTCCTCCTAATATATAATCACATTAAAAGCGATAAACCTGCTCGGTGCGGGAAGCGCGGTTCCAGCCGGACACCCGGCGCACCTTGCGCACCACCAGCTGCTTGTCGGAATCGGTGAAGGCGGCGATGGCAGCGGCGATCACGGCGATCAGCTCGCTGTCGTCGCTGACATCCTCGACTGCCGGCTCAGCCACAGGCGCGGGCGCGGCGGCGACCTTCGCGGCTTCGGCGGCCTTTGCGGCCTCGGCGGCGCGGGCAGCCTCGGCGGCCTTCGCGTTCTTGCTGGCGTCAATGCTCTTGAACACCTGGGCCATCAGCGTGATAAAGCCGATCAGTATGGCCAGGCCCAGGAACACGACGACCAGGCCGATGGCGGTCACCTGAGCGCCGTAAACAATCTTTGATCCAAAGTTCATATGCGCGCCTCCTTACAGCGGCATGTTGCCGTGCTTCTTGGCGGGCTTGGCCTCGCGCTTGCCGGAGAGCATCTCCAGCGCGGACGCCAGGATCTGGCGGGTCTGGGCGGGCTCGATCACGTCGTCCACATAGCCGGCCCTGGCGGCGTTGACGCCGTCGGCGACGTCCGCCATGTACTTTTCTTCCAGCTCCGCGCGCTTGGCAAAGGGATCGGCGGCCACCTTCAGCTCGTCGGCGCAGTTCAGCTGCACGGCGATCTTCGGGGTCACGGCGCTGATCACGGCGCCCGGCCAGGCGTAGACCATGTCGCTGGCGGCGCGGGAGGCCATGGCGGCATAGGCCATGCCCACGGCGTTGCCGGTGATCAGGGCGATGCGGGCATTGGTGGATTCGGTCAGCGCGTACATCAGCTGCGCGCCGGCGCGGGCCAGCTCGCCCTGGGGCGCGGTGGAGACCTTCATGCCCATGGAATCCACGATGGTGACCACCGGGATGGAGAAGCAATCGCAGAACGCGGTAAAGCGGGAGGCCTTCTTCGCGCCGTACACGGTGATGCGGCCCTCGTCCTTGCTCGGCTGGTTGGCGATAAAGCCCACGATGCTACCGCCGATCTTGCCGATGGCGGTGACCATCGAGGGGGCGAAGCCCTCGCTGAGCTCAATGATGTCGTTCATATCGGCCACGCGGCGGATGACGTCCCGCACGTCCGCGACGCTGTCGATGGCGTTCAGGTCGCCCAGCTCGCGGTTGACGTCGTCGGTGGTGTCGCCGAAGACCTCGTCCATGTTGTTGGCGGGCAGGAACCCGGCCAGCTTGCGGGCCAGGGCGATGGCCTCCTCGTCGGTCTCAGCGGTCAGCTGGGCCACGCCGGAGCGCATGGACGCCTGGGCGTGGGCCAGGGCTTCCATGTCCACGTCCTTGCCGGACGCGGCGGAAACCACCTGGGGGCCGTTCACGAACAGCGCGCCGTTCTTGCTCATCACGGTGACGTCGCTCATGCCGGCGATGGCGGAGGCGATGCCGCCGCACTGGCCCAGTACCACCGCGATCTGCGGCACCACGCCGGACAGCTCGCTGGCCTTGCCGGCCATCAGCGCGTAGGCGTTCATCGCGTCGATGCCCTCATCCAGCCGCGCGCCGGCGGTATCCAGCAGCGCGAACAGAGGCGCGCCGGTCTTTCCGGCCAACTCCATCACCTTCAGCACCTTGCGGGCGTGGGCCATGCCCACGGAGCCACCCTTGACGGTGAAATCCTGGGCGTAGACGTAGGCGGGATTGCCGTCGATCAGGCCGTAGCCCGTCACGACGCCGGCGTCCGCGTTCAGCACATCCAGCTCCACGAAGCTCGCGGCGCCCAGCAGCAGCGCGATGCGCTCCCGGGCCAGCAGCTTCCCGGCCTTCTTCTGCTGGGCGCAGAGCTCCGGGTCACCCTTCAGAATCGCCAGCTTGCGCTCGCGAACGACGGGCAGATTCTGTTCCACTTTCATTTTCATTCCCTCCATCGTTGTGTCAAACGCCGGCCCGCGCGCCCGGGCGGGACGCCACCCCGCGCCGCTTCGCCGCCCAAAAGGGCCCGAATGCGCCGTTCCGTCGATCGACAGAATTATAAATATCATCGAATCCCGAATTCTGAATTTTCGACATGCCCCCCTTTTTTCCTCTTATTTATTCCGTTAATTTTTATCACTGTGGCTGAGTATAACAAAGACTTTTTGGAGGATAAGGATTTGATGGTGGGCATAGTTTGGAGAGACGAGTAAATTCTGATTTGTCGCGGAGGCGACAAATCAGAATTCAGTATTTAGTATTTAGTATTTAGTGGTTAGTGGAGGAGGAAATCCTTGCGGATTTCTTTTGATTCAAAGAATCGAGAAACGTTGAAACCTCTGCCGTTTCCCTATAATCAAACAAATCCGTCAGGATTTGTACCACCACTAAATACTAACCACTAAATACTAAATACTCAAATTCTGATTTATCGAGCACAGCTCGATAAATCAGAATTTGTCAAAGGAGGTTCCCCATGTCCGCTGCCATCCTTATGCTGCTGCTCGGGTTGTTCCTGACCGTGAAGGGGGGCGATCTGTTTGTGGACGCCGCCGTGTGGCTCGCGGAGACGCTGGGGCTGCCAAAGTTCCTGGTGGGCGCGACGGTGGTCAGCCTGGCCACCACGCTGCCCGAGCTGGCGGTATCGCTGCTGGCCGCGGTTCGAGGCGCGGCGGGCATCGCCGCAGGGAATGCCGTGGGATCGGTGGCGGCGAACCTGGGACTGATCCTGGGCATCAGCCTGTGCTGCTCCCCCGCCCCGCTGGACCATCGGCAGGTCGGGCGGCTCCTGCTGATGGCCGGTTCGGCGGCGCTGCTGGGCCTGCTGGGCCTCAGCGGCGGAATCGCCCTGCCCTGGGCGCTGCTCCCCCTGGGGATATGCGCGGCCTTCCTGTGGCACAGCGCCGCCGCCGGGCGCAGGGAATCCGCCCGCGCCGCCCGTCCGGAAAGCCGCCTGCTCGCGGGCTGCGGGCTGCGCTTCGTCTGCGGCGCGGCGAGCATCGCCGCCGGGGCGCGGCTGCTGTGCGACTACGGCGCGATGCTGGCCAGGCTGTGCGGGGTCCCGGACGGCGTGATCGGCGCGACGCTGGTGGCCGTGGGTACGTCCCTTCCCGAGCTGGTCACCGCGCTGACAGCGCTGGCACGGGGCGAGGGCAACCTGTCCGTGGGCAACATCGTCGGCGCGAACATCATCGACCTGACGCTGATACTGCCCCTTTGCGCCCTTGTCAACGGCGGCCGCCTCGCCCTTCCCCGGCAGAGCCTGACGCTGGACATGCCCTTCTGTCTCGCGCTCTGCACCGTCGCGGTCGTGCCGCCGCTGCTGACCGGCCGCTTCCGTCGGGGACAGGGCGCGGCGCTGCTGGGCCTGTACGGGCTCTATGTGGCGCTGGTGATCGGAGGAAACTGAATCGAAACCGCGAAGAGGCCCCGAAGCGGCACGCAACGCGCCGCTTCGGGGCCTTCAACCGCCAGTCAAACGCAGTTATTTGACGACGATGTAGATGTAAGTGCTCTTCTTGTTGGCGGTCTTGACGGTGATCTTTACCTTTTTCCCGGCCTTGGCATTCTTCTTTACCGTCACGACGCCGTTCTTCACGGTGACGGACTTGTTGCCGCTCGACCAGGTCAGCTTGCTCTTCACCTTCGCGGGCGACACGACGCCGTCCAGCGTCAGGGTACCTCCCCGGGCCACATTGATCTTTGCGCCCTTCTTCAGCTTCTTGCCGCCATACTTGATCGACACGCCGCTGGCGTCCACCACCTTGACGGTGATCTTCGCAGACAGCTTCCCGGCCTTGACGGTGATCACGGCCTTACCGGCCTTCTTCGGCGTCACCACGCCGTTTTTATTGACCGTCGCAATCGACTTCTTGTCGGAACTCCAGGTCAGCGTTGCCTTCGCGTTTCCGGGCGTCAGCACCGCGGTCAGGGGCAGCGTGTTCCCCATGTACAGCGTCGCGCTCTTACCCTCGGCGATGGAGATGGACGTCGGCGCGACGTCGCCGCCGGTGGGCTGGGGCGCAGGCGTCTCCGGGCTGCCGGGCTTGTAGGCGGAAGTCGCAAGCATCAGCGTCTTGGAGGGATACACGCCGAGGGTTTCCGAATCCATCTGGTAGCCGACTTCGTTGGCGATCACGTAGAAGCGCCTGTCGTCGCTCTGGTACGTGGCGCCGGCCAGGAAGAAGCTCTTGAACCCGCTGTCAATGAAGGTCACGTCCACATGGTAGTTCTTACCGTCCCCCATGGTGACGATGTTCCACATGTGGGGGCCGCTGCCGTAGGCGTCCCCGGCATCGCCGGTGACGATGTGGCTCTGGATGGCGGTATTGAAGGAGGACAGGTCGCACAGGTACTGGAAGGCCTTCGCGTAGCCCTCGCAGACGACATTGGTGCTTGAATTGCCGTCGAATACCCAGATCAGCTGCCAGGCGTTCATGTCATAGCTGCTCCAGGTAGCCGCGGCGTCGTCGTTGTACTCCACCGCCCCACAGATGTAGTCCCGGTAGCCGCACAGCTTGTCATAGTCGGACGCGCCGGCATACTTCTTTACGACGTTTTTGGCGTTGGTGACGGCCACCTGCGCGGACTTGATCTTTGTCGCGTTGGTAGTGTAGGTGCCGCTGGCATATTCCGACGTCACGACAAACTCAGCGGTCAGCACGCCGTTGCTGATGCTGTAGTGGGTGCCCTGGGTCTTGTCGTACCAGAACAGGTGATAGGGGCAGTCCACCAGCAGGGCGTTGATGATGCTGTTCATGGACTGAAACGCCGCCTTCGCCTCGGAGGCGGACAGCACGCTCTTGGGAATGGTGATCTTCGTGCTGCTGAGGGTACCTGCCGCGATCTTCTCGATCTGCTTCAGCAGGTAATCGTAGGCCAGCGCCGCCCCGCCGGTGAGCCGGTCTCCGGCAAAGCCGTTGGGCTTCAGGCCCAGCGCGTCCTTCCTGCCGAACAGCATGTCCACGTAGCCCGCGAACAGCGTATCGTTGTCGGGGCCGCCCTGGGGCTGGTAGTGGCCGGACAGCGCCTCGTCGCCGCCGCCGTTGGCCGCCAGGCTGCCATCCGCTTCGTCGGCGGGACTAACGGACAGCTCGTCGGACAGCTCGAGGCCGGACAGGTCGAGATCGATCTCCTCCAAATCCTCGCCCGCGTCGTCCAGCGCAACGTCTTCCGCTTCAAGCTCCACCGACAGCGCCCCGTCCGCTGCGTCGTACAGTTCCACTTCCGTCTCCTCGCCAAAGGCCGGACAGGCCAGCGACAGCATCGCGACGATCAGCAGCCACGCAAGCAAGCGCGTCTTTTTCATGCCAGTTCCCTCCAATTCAATCGTTTCCCCGTGTTGGCGATCACCGCACGCTTATCCTGCGCGGTGCTCCGATCATATTTCAGAATCACGTCTTAACCGTAACACATTTGTCATAAATTGTCAAGCTGTTTACGGAAAAGCCCAACATTTCAGGGAGAGATTCCCACAGGGAGATTCCTCAAAAGCCGAATTGCCCTTGCATTTCCGGCGCTTTTGTTGTACACTGTAGTCAGTTAGGAAGGAAATACTCCGCCTACAATTCCACACGATATGGAGGAACCGCTATATGGCCACGATCAACAAGCAGATGAGCATCGGCGAGGTGCTGGACATCGACCGCACCACCGCCCCGATCATGATGGAATACGGCATGCACTGCATGGGCTGCCCCTTTTCGATGATGGAAAGCCTGGAGATGGGCTGCGCCGCCCATGGCACGGACGTCGACGAGCTGGTAAACCGCCTGAACGAGTACCTGGCGAAAAAGGAAGCATGAACAGTTTATTGAGAATTGGGAATTGAGAATGGAATCAAGCCTTCGACGCCCCAATTCTCAATTTTCTATTTTCAATTCATATGAGGAGGTAATGCCCCATGGATTACATGAAGCTCTTTCAGGAATGGCTTAAGGACTTTGCCGACGACGCGGAGACCGTGCAGGACCTGATGTCCATCGTAGACGATCCCAAGGAGATCGAGGATCGGTTCTACCGCGAGCTGGAATTCGGCACCGCCGGCATGCGCGGCGTGCTGGGCGCAGGCACAAACCGCCTGAACAAGTACAACGTGCGCCGGGTATCCCGCGCGCTGGCCAAGTACATCCTCACCACCCCCGACGGCGCGCAGAAGGGCGTCGCCATCGCCTACGATTCCCGCCGCAAGAGCACCGAATTCGCCAGGGAAGCCGCGCTGGTGCTGTGCGCCGCGGGCGTGAAGGTGTTCCTGTTTGAATCGCTGCGGCCCGTGCCGGTGCTTTCCTTCACAGTGCGCCACCTCAAGTGCATCGCCGGCATCGTCATCACCGCCAGCCACAACCCCGCCCAGTACAACGGCTACAAGGTCTACTGGACCGACGGCGCGCAGATGCCGCCGGAGTCCGTCAAGGGCATTACCGACCGCCTGCCCGAAACCACCTATGCGGAGTCCCTGCCCATGGACGAGGGGGAGGCGCTGGAGAAGGGCCTGCTGACCTACATCGGCAAGGACGTGGACGACGCCTACATCGCCGCCATCAAGAAGCTGGCCGTGAACCCCGAGCTGACCCGGGAGATGGGCCAGACGCTGAAGATCGTCTACACCCCGCTGCACGGCTCCGGCAACATCCCGGTGCGCCGCATGCTCGAGGAGATCGGCATGAAGCACGTGTACGTGGTCAAGGAGCAGGAGCTGCCCGACGGCAACTTCCCCACCGTGCCCGTGCCCAACCCCGAAGACCCCCGCGCCTT
>JAZSAA010000461.1:0-6334 GCA_045601625.1 Clostridia bacterium
GCCGGTGCGCATGGGCGGCATAATCGCCGAAAAGAAGCTGAAGGCCGCCCGCAGCGGCAATATGATGGCCTTCGTGCAGCTGGAGGACATGTACGGCACCACCGAGGTGCTGGTGTTCCCAAAGGTGTACGAGCGGGTGTCCGGGCTGCTGGAGCAGGATGCGCCGGTGGTGATGGCGGGCAAGCTGTCCGTGCGGGAGGACGAGAGCCCGAAGCTGCTGCTGGACCGTGTCGCCCCGCTGGACCAGCTGGATGCCTTCGAGGCCGCGCCGAGGCGCCGCAGGGACGATTACGGCGCGCCACCGCCGGAGAGCTACGGTTCGGCCCCGCCGCCGGACAGCGGCTACGGGCGCAGGCCCGCCCGGGGCAGCCGGAAGCTGTATTTGAAGCTGACCGCAGAGACCCGGCAGGAGGCCCTGCGCATCCTGGCCGAGACCCCCGGCAGCATCTGCGTGATGCTGTACATGGCCGACGAGAAAAAGACCTACCAGGCCCCCCGGGAATACTGGGTGGACGAGGGCTACGACTTCGGCGCGCTGGCGAATTTGATCGGCGCGGACAATGTGGTGCTGAAGGGATAAATCAGAATTTCCGCATCCAATCATTGCAGGAGATAATTATATGACTGCACCAAAACTATTCATCGTCATACCCTGCTACAACGAGCAGGAGGCGCTGCCGATCACGGCAAAGCGGCTGGTGACGCTGACGGACGACATGCTGTCGAAAAAGCTGATCGCACCGGAGAGCCGCATTGTGCTGGTGGACGACGGCAGCAAGGACGACACCTGGAAGGTGATTACCGGGCTGCATGAATCGGACAGGCGCTTCGAGGGCGTGAAGCTGGCCCACAACGCCGGGCACATGAACGCGCTGTGGGCGGGCATGACGCTGTCGGCGGAGCGCTGCGACTGTGTGATCACCATCGATGCGGATCTCCAGGACGACGTGAACGCCATGTACGGCTTCCTGGAGGAATACCGAAAGGGTGCGGACGTAGTGTACGGCGTGCGCGCAAGCCGCCAAAAGGACACCTTCTTCAAGCGCACTACCGCCCAGGGCTTCTACAGGGGCATGAAAAAGCTGGGCGTGGAGCTGGTGTACAACCACGCAGACTACCGGCTGCTGTCGAAGCGGGCGCTGGCGGCGCTGCTGTCCTTCGGCGAGGTGAACATGTTCCTGCGGGGCATGGTGCCGATGCTGGGCTTCAAAACGGCGAACGTTTACTATGAACGGGGCGAGCGCGTGGCAGGGGAGAGCAAGTATCCGCTGAAAAAGATGATCGCCTTCGCCGCGGAGGGCATTACCTCGCTGAGCAACAAACCCATCCGCTGGGTGCTGGGGCTGGGCGCGTTTTGCGCGCTGCTGGGCGTGGTCATGGCGGTGTACGTCATCGTCTCGCTGGTCCGGGGGCATACCGTGGCGGGCTGGGCCTCGCTGATGATGTCCATATGGCTGCTGGGCGGCCTGCAGCTGATGGCCCTGGGCGTGATCGGGGAATACGTGGGCAAGGTCTACATGGAGACCAAACGCCGGCCGAAGTTCATATTGGAGGCGCATTTGAAGTCGGAGGACCTGTGATGGTGTTACAAGAAATGTAAATTTATGAATTCGCCTTTGCTTTGACACACTCTTTTTCTTGCAATTTTATGACAATTCATGTAGTATAGAAGCATAGGATTGGTGCAAGATGCCTTTTCGACGCCGCGCGGCCAGGATGTCGCGCGCGTCTGTGCTGATATAAGGAGGCTGATGATATGAAAAAAACGTTCGCTTGGCGGGCAATGGCGATGCTGCTTGCCCTGGCGATGCTCCTGACGACGGCGTCCCTGGCGGAGGTCGTGCTGCCCGAGGAGGAATTGCCCGAGGGCGAAGCGGACATCATCATAGAGGAAGAGGATCTGGCGCTGTCCGAGGACTTCGCCGACGTCGACCTGGAGCTGTCCCTCGACGAGATCGCCCTGGACCTCGATTTGGAAGAAGCGCCGGAAGAGGCGCTTTCCGAAACGGAGGAAGGGGAGAATGCGGCCAACGCGAGCGAGATCGTTCTGGGGGTCAAGGAGAAGCACACGCTGAACGCCTCAGCGATCGGTTCGGGCAGGAAAGTGAAATTCAAAACCTCGAACAAGAAGGTCGCCACGGTCAGCTCGAAGGGTGTTATCAAGGGCGTGAAAAAGGGCAAGGCGACCATCAGCTGCCTCGTGAGTGGAAAAACGGTCGCCACCTACCAGGTGAAGGTCGTCCCGGCGCCGAAGACGGTCAAGCTGTCGAAATCGGAGACTCTGGGCGTGAAGGAATCCGTCACGCTGATCCCGGAGATCCCCGACGGCACCCACGCCTCCTACACCTGGTCCTCCAAAAACAAGAAGATCGTCACCGTGTCCAAGACGGGCAAGGTCACCGGCAAGAAGGTGGGCAAGACCAGCGTCACCGTCAAGACCCAGACCGGCGCAAAAGCCACAATCAAAATCACGGTCAAGAAGAAGCCGAACAGCGTTTCGCTGAACGCGACCTCCAAGCCTTTGAAGGTGGGGGAGACGTATCAGCTGGAGGCCACGACGCCGAGCGGGACCTCTTCCCACATCACCTGGACGAGCAGCGACGAGTCGGTCGCGAAGGTCAGCTCCAGCGGCAAGGTGACCGGCGTGTCCGCCGGCACGGCCGAGATCACGGCCGAGACCTACAATAACCATCAGGCCACCTGCGTGGTGACGGTGACGGAAAAATCCGGCAACGGCGTAAAGTATCGCGCGCTGCTGATCGGGCAGGTAAATCTCGATGGGGGTATTTGTGCGCGGAACAGGGGCGACGTTATTGCGATGTCGAAGATGCTGAAAAGTGTCAAGGGTCCCGACGGCGGCAAATACGCGATTACCACAGAATACGACCTGACGCGCAATCAGACGCTGAGCGCCATTCGGACTACCTTTGCCGATGCGGATGAAAACGACGTCTCGCTGTTCTTCATTGCCACCCATGGCGATACGATCTATAGCGGCAGTTATGCCGGCGCGCTGATGATGACCACCGAACCTGATCTGCTGCTGAAGGATCTGGCCAGCGCCCTCAAGGCGGTGCCGGGCAAGGTGATCGTCATACTGGAATCCTGCGGAGCAGGCGCGGCGGTGTATGCCAACAACAGCAGCAACGCCAGCGGCAACACCGGCAGCGAGAAGAAGGCTTTGTACGATACATATAAAGCCGAGACCAGGGCCTTCGACGCAGCGGTGGTCAGGGCGTTTTCCGACGCGGATACCGGCGTCGTGGTGTCGAACGGAACGGGCGGCCTGAGTTCCAACACGGGCGAATTCCGCGTGGAGAACAAGTTCTATGTGCTGGCGGCCTCCCGATATCAGGAGCTGAGCTGGGGCAATGAAAATGGCAGCGCCGAGAGTTCCTACAATTTCTTCACGCTGTGGCTGACCGAGGGCATCGGCACCTCCGGCTCCATGCGCGCGGACGTCTACTATGGCGACGGCAACGGCCAGACCACGCTGAACGAGTTGTACAGCTATATCGCGGATGTAGGGAACAATTATCCGCTGCATGCGGACGATGGCGTGCACTACCAGCACGTGCAGGTCTATCCCGCGAACAGCAACTATGTGTTGTTCTGCCGGTAACGCAATATATACTGTTCTAAATTAAAAGTAGAAGTTCCTTTACTTCCCTCAGGATGACAAGCATCACAGTGTCATCCTGAGCGGAGCGAAACGGAGTCGAAGGATCTTTTCTATTCATTATTTGAGAATAAACATGAAAACTGGGGTTGTCAAAAATATCGCAGTATAAAACAGCAGTAGGGGCGCCGTTGCGGCGCCCCTACAATTGCATTTCCTTCGTATGTTTATGTTTTTCGAGACAGTCCCGCTGCGTTTGAGGGGATCAGGCGTAAATCCTCAATATTGTGGTAGCCAGGGAGAACAGCACCAGCAGGGACAGCACGTCCACGATGGTGGTGATGAACGGGCTGGCCATCACGGCCGGGTCCAGGTGGGCCTTCTTGGCCAGCATCGGCAGCGTGCAGCCCACCAGCTTGGCGATGACCACGGTGAAGAACATGGCCATGCAGATGGTGGCGGCCACGGGCATGGTGATGTCGGGGTTGATGAATTGCCGGTCGAAGAACATCAGCTTGGCGAAGTTCGCCAGCGACAGCGCCGCGCCGCACAGTATGGACACCCGGAATTCCTTCCACATGACGTGGAACACGTCCTTGAGCTCCAGGTCGTTGATGGACAGGCCGCGGATGATGGTGACCGACGCCTGGCTGCCTGAGTTGCCGCCGGTGTCCATCATCATCGGGATATAGGCGGTCAGCACCGGCACCAGCGCCAGCGCGCTTTCAAACCGGGAGATGACGATGCCGGTGAACGTGCCGGAGATCATCAGCAGCAGCAGCCACGGGATGCGGTTTTTCCAGATCTCAAACACGCTGGTCTTCAGGTAGGGCTTGTCCGAGGGGGTGATAGCGGCCATCTTCGCGATGTCCTCGCTGGCCTCCTCTTCCATGATGTCCAGGGCGTCGTCGACGGTGATGATGCCGACCATGCGGTTTTCGGCGTCCACCACGGGCAGGGAGGTGAAGTCGTACTTCGACATCGTCTGCACGGCGGTCTCCTGGTCGTCCTGGGTGCTTACGCTGATGGCGTTGGCGGTCATCAGGCTCTCGCAGGTCTCATCGGGGCTGGCCAGGATCAGCGTGCGGATCGTCACTGTGCCCAGCAGGTGGTACTTCTCGTCCAGCACGTAGCAGGTGTTGATGGTCTCCTTGTCCACGCCGGTGACGCGGATGTGGTTGATGGCCTCCGCGGCGGTCATCTGTGGGGCGAGTCCCACGAACTCGGTGGTCATCACCGACCCGGCGGAATCGTCCTTGTACTTCAGGATCTCGTTGATCTGTTTGCGGGTGTCGGCGTCGGCCTGGGTGAGTATGCGCCGCACCATGTTGGCGGGCATCTCCTCGATCAGGTCTACGGCGTCATCCATGTACATCTCGTCGATGACGGCCTTCAGCTCGGTGTCGGAGAAGCTGCGGATCAGCGTCTCCTTCACGTCGCTCTCCATCTCGACGAAGGTCTCGGCGGCCAGGTCCTTGGGCAGCAGCCGGAAGATGGCCGGCATCAGCTTCTCGGGCATGTCGCTGAGGATCGCGGCGATGTCCGCGGGATACAGCGTTTGCATCAGGTCCCGCAGGGATGCGTATTTCTTCTCTTCCGCCAGCTTGCGGAAGGTCTCTTCCAGGATTTCAATTCTCTCCTTCAAGGTCACTCCTCCAATCATTGTGTAATGATGGAACGACGCCTGCACGACAAACGCCGCCCCTCTGACAGGAGCAGGACACAGCAAAATGGATCAGCACAGCGCCGCGCGGCGCGACTTCGCTTTATAGACGATTATAATAAAGGAGAAGCGGACGCCGGAAAAGGCTGCCGTATGTGATCTGCGCTTGTGCCATAGCTACTACCGCCAGCGTCCATTCGCTTCACCCTCCTATATGTGTATTTTGTCCGGGGCGGCTGATTCGCATGAAAAAACCGCACCCAAACGGATGCGGACCAATCGCCTGTGATTTGCCTGCACCGTTCGAGCTTCAGCTTCGCAGGGCGAGGTAATTCCGCCGGGGCGGATTATCCCAAGCCTGGCCAGGGATGGCGTGTCCGCGATCCAACCGCGGCAAACCACCGTGTAATTGCGTTAGACAATACCTTGTGCTTCGATATCGCCTGTTCAAACCATCTGATGGTGTCTCCACCACTTCGCGGCAGCAATCCATATCCCTGCGGTAGCCTTACTTACCGGATTACATACCTATTGTAAATCAGTAGGGATGGATTTGTCAATGGATTTCGGTAAATTTGAAGGTGTTTTTTATAAATGCGGATTTTCGATTTATCTCACTTTTGGAACTGGCCAAACACAGCAATTTGTGTCCGTTTTTTATTTATTACAATATCGTTAATAACCACTCAAACGATGACGCAAATAAAGTCGGGAATGTTCGGCTTTTTGACATTCTGCAACAGAACGATAACACCCAAGATTCGCCTTTTTTCGGCCATTTGCGGGAAAAACCGGGTTTACGTTATCTCTTTGGTTTTCGTCAAAAAAGTATTGACAAAACGTGACAGCGTTTGCTATAATAATCAAGCTGTCAGGGAGCAAGGGGATAAAAACCCTGGCAACGGGCAGCGAGCGAACCTTGAAAACGATACAGAGGAAACGAGTACAAGATCTTGCGGACTTGCGAGGAGAGCCGGAAGGCAGGAGCGAGGAAGCGAGATAAAACAGTCAGAATTCTATGAGTAAAACGCCATGACGTTTCGGGAAAGCGG
>JAZSAA010000462.1:0-8452 GCA_045601625.1 Clostridia bacterium
GCGATGCCCACGCGCTGCTGCATGCCGCCGGACAGCTCGAAGGGATAGCTGCCCAGGATTCTTTGCGGGTCGTCGAAGCCGATCTTTTGCAGCAGTTCCACGGCGCGGCGGTTGAATTCATCCCTGCTGATGGCTTCATGCTCGGTCATGCTCTCGTAGAGCTGCGCGCCCACGGTGCGGATCGGGCAGAAGGACGCGCCCGCCGACTGGAAGATCATGCCCAGCTCCGGGCCATTCAGCTTCCTGATCTGCGCCGGAGACAGGTCGGGAAGATCATTCCCATTATAGTAGATGTCGCCCCGGGTCACCTGACCGGCAGGCCCCAGCAGCCCCATGGCCGCCTTGATGACGGTGGACTTGCCGCTGCCGCTCTCGCCGACGATGCCGAGGATCTCGCCATCCTCTAGCGTGAAGCTGACATCCTGCACCACGACCTTGCCGTTGTAGGCGATGTCCACATGCTCGTATCGCAGTATCTCAGCCATGTCAACGCCCCCTTGCTCTTGGGTCGGCGTAGTCGCGCACGGTGTCGCCGAGCAGGTTGAAGATCATCACCGATACAAAAATCGCCAGGCCGGGGGCCATCGTGATCCACGGCACCGTGGTCATAAGCGCCCGGTTCTCGCTCATCATGCTGCCCCATTCGGCAATGGGCGGCTTTGCGCCGAGGCCCAGGAAGGACAGCCCCGCCAGCTCCATCATCATCGTGCCGATGTCCAGCATCGACGTGACCAGTATGGGGCCGATGATGTTGGGCAGGATGTGCTTGGCCAGAATTTTGACCGTGCCGATGCCGGACAGCCGCGCCGCGCGGAGATAGGGCGTTTCCTTTTGAGCCAACGTCTGGCTTCGGGCAATGCGGGCGTACTTCGGCCAGCTGATGGCCGCCAGCGCGAATATGGCGTTGTGCAGGCCGCCGCCCAGAACACCGGCCACCGCCAGCGCGAACACCAGGCCGGGGAAGGCCAGAAACATATCCGATATGCGCATCAGTACGGTGTCGATCTTCCCGCCGTGCCAGCCGCAGAACACCCCTATCACCGTACCGATGACCGTGATCACCGCCACCAGCAGCAAGGTCGAAAAGATGCTGGTTCGGCTGCCGACGATCACCCGGGAGAGCATGTCCCGCCCGTAGCGGTCCGTGCCGAAGATGTGCTGGGCGCTCGGCGCGGCCTTGGCGTTGGAGAGATCCTGCAAATAGGGGTCGTATGGCGTCAAGTATTCGGAAAACAGCGAGCAGAGTATCAGCAGCACAACCAGTATGCCGAAGACGATCAGCCGCGCCTTGACGGTATCCCTCTTGATCTTCGCAGGGCGAACGGTTGGCTGTTTCATCATCCGTCAATCGCCCCCAATCGAATACGCGGATCGAGTGCGTGATACAGCAGGTCGGTGATCAGGTTGACCAGCACGTAGATCACCGCCATCCACACCACATAGGCCTGAATCAGCGGATAGTCGCGCATGGTGATGGCGTCCACCGCCAGCTTGCCCACGCCGTCCCACATGAATATGGATTCGATGATGGCCGTGCCGCCCAGCAGGCTGCCGATGGACAGGGCCAGCAGCGTCACGATGGTCAGCATGGAGGACTTGATGACGCTCCGCCACAGCACGACGCTGCCGCGAACGCCCCGGGCCTGCGCCCCGATGACGTAGTCCTTGTTCAGCTCCTCCAGCACCGTGGCCCGGACCTGGCGCATGTACTTGGCGGACATGGAGATGGCCAGCGTCAGCGTTGGCATCATGGCGCTCCTTATAGATGTTCCATTTGAAATGACCGGCAGCCAGTTTAGCTTGATGGCCAGCAATTGCATCAGCAGCAGCGCCACGAAGAAGTTCGGCAGGGAATTGCCGATAAAGCTCAAAAAGCGCAGGCAATAGTCCGTAAACTTGTCGTGCCGCACCGCCGCCAGCATGCCCAGCGGTATGGAGATGACGACGGTCAGCAGGATGGACAGCGCCGTCAGCAGCAGCGTGGCCGGGAGCTTCGACACGAAGGTCTGGAACACGTCCCTCCCGGAGACGTAGCTGACGCCCATATCCCCCCGGAGCATCCCGCCCAGCCAGGCGAAATACTGGGTCACAAAGGGCTTGTCCAGGCCCAGTTCAGCCTTTTTCAAGTCGATGATCTCCTGGGACACCGCGCCCTTGCCCGCGAACATCTCCGTCACGGCGTCGCTGCCCGCCAGTCGCATCATGGCAAAGGACAGGAAGGTGATGCCGATCAGTATCGGGATCAGCTGAATCAGGCGCCTAAGCGCGTATCGGCCCATGAAACCTCACTCCTTTCCCGGCACCCAGCGGTCGGTTTTATAGTAGATGAAAAGGCACAACGACGTGCAGATCCAGGTGATCGGATAGACCCACGCCACGCTGCCCACCGCCGGCGATTTTGCCATGATGAGCCTCAGCGCGCCGATGCGCACGCTGCACATGTTGACGAGTATGATCAGCATGGTCGGCAGCGCCTTGCCCGCGCCGCGGATCGCGCCGCCAAAGGTCTCCAGGAACACATAGACGAAGTACAGCGGGAAGGTCACGCGAATGATGGTCAGGCCGAGCCGGATGACTTCATCGTCCGATGAGAACAGTCCGAACAGCGTCCTGCCCAGCAGCAGCCCCAGCGCCGCCGTGACGGCAACGCCCATCGCGATCGACAGTCTGACGCCCCGCCGCGCCCGGTCGATCTGCCCCGCGCCGTCGTTCCAGCTCACAAAGGTGGCGCAGGCCGCCCCGAAGGCCATGATCCTTTGTATTATCAGCTAACTCATATAATTATAAAGGCAAATAAACAGCTCCGGAAGCCCCAAGGGGGGATATCGGAGCCATCTTTTAATAACAATTTTATACTCCTCTCATTGCTTTACTTCATATATCGGTCGATCGCCTTGCACAGCTCGTCGATGGCCTCGGTATCGCCCTCCTGCACCGCCTCCACGATGCAGTGCCTGAGATGATCCTGCAATATGACCTTGCCGGTGCTCTGCAGCGCGGACTGCACCGCGGCCAGCTGGATCAGCACCTCCGAACAGTCGCGCCCTCCTCCACCATCTTCCGCACATACTGCAAGTGCCCGATGGCACGGGACATGCGGTTCAGCACCGTAGTTCTTGATGCAGTGGGGGATGTTCAGCTGGTCGTTCATGCCCCGCAGGAAGGCGATCAGCTTCTCGACCTTCACGTCGTCGGAATCAGCCTTGTCGGCGATGCCCATGTAGTCCACGATCACGCCGTAGCGCTTTTTCGCGGTCGTGTCCTTGGCATTGAAGGCGATGACCTTGGGCAGGTACATAGCGTTGGCCGCGCCGTGGATGATGTGCGCGCCGTAGTCCGCGAAGATCGCGCCGGTCTTGTGGGCCATGGAGTGGACGATGCCCAGCAGCGCGTTGGAGAACGCCATGCCGGCCAGGCACTGGGCGTCGTGCATGTGGTCGCGGGCGGTCATGTCGCCGTTGTAGGAGGGCACCAGCTGCTTCATGATCATCTCGATGGCGTGGATGGCCAGCGGGTCGGTGTAATCGCTGTTGGCGGTGGACACATAGGCCTCGATGGCATGGGTCATGGCGTCCATGCCGGTGTGGGCCACTAGCTTCTTGGGCATGGTCTCGGCCAGCTCCGGGTCGACGATGGCCACGTCCGGGGTGATCTCAAAATCCGCGATGGGGTACTTGATGCCCTTCTGGTAGTCGGTGATGATGGAGAAGGCGGTCACCTCGGTGGCCGTGCCGCTGGTGCTGGACACCGCGCAGAAGTGGGCCTTGCGCCGCAGCTCCGGGATGCCGAACGCCTTGCACATGTCCTCGAAGGTGCACTCGGTTATGCTGAAATAGGCGCTTATCGTCCATTTATAACCGAAGATGCGGCTGTTTCCCGGCACAGCCTTCGATTTGTTCGCCTGGTGATGGCCCATTTTCACGCAACTGGAAAGCATCCTGAGCAGCATGGGTTGGTATGATCAGGATGAGGGCCTGCTGTTCATGGATGAAGCGTGGTTGGATACCTATGGCGCGAGCCACATTTTGACTGCGAGGTTTGAATAATCGCGGTTTATCTCTGTTTCACAGCAATAAAAATCCCATGCCGTAGTCATCATAACGGTCATGGGATTTTCTCTTGCGGTTGTACAGCTTTTTGCTCTCGACCTTCTTCGTCACCGGGGAGAACGCCCAGGTGGCGCGCTGCTCGCTGTCGAGCTGCTTCCGGGCCTTCCTGCCCAGCTTCTCTCTGGGGATAAACCTCTTCATGCTCATTCCTCCTCGTCATCTTCCCATTTCTTGTAGTAAAGCCACGAATTGTAGCGGGCCTGGGCCTCCTGGCTCTCCTTCTTCTGCCGCCATGTCTCGGTCTCGGCACAGATGGCCAGCATCTCGTCCACCAGCATCTCCTCGGTGCGCGGGTGCGCCTGGCGGATGTAGGAGACCATGCGGTCGATGGCCTTGGGGCTTCCCAGCTGTTTGGCCATCAGCTCGGCCAGCTCGGCGGAGAAGCCGATGCCGGTGACGGCGGCGACCAGCCGGTCCCGCGCCTGCGTCCAAAGATACTGGTTCGGTGTCATGTTTCAAGCCTCCGGTTGAATTGCCAGACCATTATATCACGCTCTGGATTGGACATCAACCGCAAAAATATGACGTCCCCTGATGACGAAATGTTCCTGCAAAGCCCAGGGCGTGTTTCCAAAATCGCCGTGCCGCATTTGTCTGGAAACTCCGTTGCAGTTACGGCGCCAATGGTGCCGCGCCTCAAATCTTTGATTTGAGCCGCGGCAGTCTGGCCGATGGCCAGGCCTGAAAACCCTCTGGGTTTTCAGCCTATCACTCGAAACAGCAACACTTCGACATTAGAAACACACCCTAGAAACACGCCCTGGTATTACACCCCTGCATAGGCAGAGAAGCCTCCGTCGACGGGAATAGTCACGCCGGTGATAAAGCCGGCAGCCTCGCTGTTGAGCAGAAACAGCAGCGCGCCGGAGAGCTCCCGGCTCTCGCCAAAGCGACCCATGGGCGTCGCGGCGAGAATCTTACCGGTGCGGGCCGTAGGCGTGCCATCCTCATTCCAGAGCAACTTCGCGTTCTGTCCGGTGGAGAAGAAGCCCGGGGCAATCGCGTTCACGCGAATGCCCTGCTTGGAGAAGTGTACAGCCAGCCACTGGGTGAGGTTCGTCACCGCTGCCTTCGCGCCGGAGTAGGCCGGGATTTTTGTCAGCGGCCTGATCGCGTTCATGGAGCTGATATTCAGGATACTGCAATCCCTGCGGCCCAGCATCTGGCGGGCAAAGGCCTGGGTGGGAATCAGAGTGCCGAGAAAGTTGAGGTTCAGGACGCTCTCCACGCCCTCCTCATCCAGATCGAAGAAGCTTCTGGCGTCGCCGTCGAGGTCGCCGTCATCATAGTAATCCTTGTCCGTGGTGGCCTTGGGATTGTTGCCGCCCGCGCCGTTGACGAGGATATCGCAGGGGCCAAGATCCCGGAGGACCTGATCGGCCACGGCATAAGTCCGGGCCTTATCCAGGACGTTGCAGCCGTAGGCAATTGCGGTACCCCCCTCAGCGATGATCTCATCCGCGAACTTCTGCGCCTTCTCCTGCGTGCGGTTCAAAAGCGCCACCTTCGCGCCCGCACGGGCCAGCACCTTCGCAAACTCGGAGCAGAGTACCCCGCCCGCTCCCGTGACCACGGCCACCTTGCCGCTCAAATCGGTATTCAGCACATTCTTGTCCATAGACGCCCTCTCACTACACGTATTCCTCATTCGATCACAAAGCCGTATACGTCGTTTACGCCCAGCTCCGCGCGCAGGGTGAGCACCTTATCGGCCCACTCATATTGCCAGTCCTCAGCGTTTACGGCGCTGCACCGCTTGAGTTCCTCCACCTCGGCGCGGTTCAGGGCGTCGGGCCTGCCCATCGCCTCCCAGAGCTTCAGCGGGTTGCCATGGTCCTCGTCGATGCGGCGCAGGGTTACCTTTCTGGGCCTGTTGGCGCAGGCCAGGCGCACGACCGCTTTCTCCTTGGGGAGTTCGAGGTTCTTCATCTTCTGCCGGAACAGGATCACATGGGTTTCCCCGTCCCCCTCAAACGCGGCCGCGCCGATCTCGCCGTCAAGCGCCTCCGGCCCCAGGTCGATGCGGGTATCCGGCGCGTCGGCCAGCAGCTTCATGGCATGGTACACGGGCTTGGGGATGCCGTTCTGGGTAATCATGCCGAAACCGCCGTGGAATTCCTGCGGGAAGGGGTGCAGCTCTTCAAAGATGTCGCTGAAGCACCAGATGGAGCTGCCGGTCACATGGTCGGCCACGGCGAGGGCCATCTTCACGTCATAGGCGGCCACCTTGCGGGTATCGTTGGTATAGGCCGAGAAGATGGCTTTTTCGTTCCACTCGGTGTAGTACAGGGGCAGGCCCTGGGCCTGCTCATGGGCGCGCGCCGCGTTCCTGCGGAACAGGTCGTCCGGAATGTCCGTGGTCTCCGACTTGTCCGGCGTGACGGCGCGATAGCCCGCCAGGAAGGTCTTTTCCGCCACGCCCTTCAAGGTCTCCTCCGCCTGGCGCAGGCGCTCCTGCCAGGCGTCAAAGCCGCCCGCCTGGCCCTCCGCGTCGCCCTGGTCCTCCACGCCGCCAAGCGGATCGCCCGCGTACTGGTGCGTGGTGACGAAGTCCACCGGCACGTCGTTATCCCGGCAATATTTCAGGAAGCTGCTGATCCACTTGCTGCCGCTGGTGGAGGGGCCGCCCACCCTGATTTGAGGGTCCACATCCTTGATGGCCCGGACGGACTCGGCGTACAGCCGGAAGTACTCGTCCCGGGTGCCGTTCCAGAACACGAAGGGCAGGTCGGGCTCGTTCCACACCTCAAACAGCCATGTGCGCACCTCTTCGGCGCCGTAGCGGTGGATCAGGAAGCGGACGAAGGCCTGCAAATACGCCCGCCATTTGGTGTAATCCGCGGGCGGCACGATGTTGGGCCGGTAGAAGAAGCCGCCCTTCACAGGCCGCCCCTCCTCCTTCAGCGCCAGCTTTTCGGGCATAAAGGACAGCTCCACCAGCGGCTTCATGCCCGCCGACAGCACGTTGTCGTAGGCGATGCCACAGGCGTTGAAGTTGTATTCCGAAAACGCCTGGGCCCCGGGAACGTCCAACTGCGCGGACAGGTCGTTCACGGTGCGCATGTCGTCGCAGAAAATGCCGTGGAAGCGCACCCTCCGGATGCCCAGCGTGTCGTGGATGAACTTGAGCTGCCGGGTGTAGTCCGTGCGCAGCGCCATCTGCGCGTGGGCGGAACCCACGCAGAACTGCCAATGCTTTTTATGGGATATACGGGGAAGGCTGCTGTCGATCCTGATTTCCATGTCTTTCTCCTTTCACTGGCCAAGGTTGGCGTTGAAGGCGTCGACCAGGGTCTGCTGATACGCCCCGGCGAAGGTTCCCCCTGTGAAGCGGTCCAGCGCTTCATCCAGGAAGCGCCGCCAGCTCTCGTCCTCATGACCTACGAGTATGGGATAATACAGCACGTGATTCTTCCGGGCCGCTTTCTCGTCCCCGGAGGCGTCGCCGCACATCAGTATGGCGTCGTAGCCCTTCTCAACCAGCTTGCCGATGCAGTAGGCCTTGCTGCCCATCTCCTGGGTGCAGAGCAGGTCCACGTCCCCGATCAGGCCGAAGCGCTTCCACTCGTCCCGCACGGCCTCCGGGTTGGCGCTGGAGACGACCACCACGTCAGCGACGCGATGCGCCGCGGCCAGCGCCTCCTTCACATGGGCAAAGGGCTTGACCTCCTCCTGGGGAAGCGCCTCGATGACAAACACGCCCTCCTGATGATTCTCCTGCAGCCAGGTAAAGATGCCTGAGTTGGAGCCGGCCGATTCACAGCGAAGCGCCGTTCCTTCGTAAAGGTGCTGATACAGCTGCAAGCCCGCCCCCGAATCCTCGGTCAACAGCACGCTTGCCGACGCCCTTCCACGGTTCCTCCCGTTGGAATACACATATCCGTCATGCCGCCGATACAGCTTTTCGAAGGTGTGATACCGATTGCTCGTCTTGATCTGGTAGATTTCCTCGACGCTATAGGGCAGCTCGTGCAGGTTCTCCCGGTTGAAGATGACGTAGTAATTATCGGTCTGCTGGATCGCTGCAGCGAATTCACGGGAGGCCAGATAATGAGCACCCTCGTCGATGAAGACCACGCTGCCCTTCGTGTGACTCAGTTGGTTTTGCCAGTCCATGTCCACAAGGGCCACGCAGGGGCAAGGCGCGCTGACCTGCACGCCGCTGTCCTCACCCAGCCGCGTGTACTCGGCGATCATGTCATAGAGCGTCGTCTTGCCGGTGCCGCTGTCGCCGCGCACGACGGTGATGTTTCGCTCCAATGTAAACCTGAACCGCGCGCGATTGTTGGACACGCGAATATCTATTCTACCCTTCATGCCGCACCTCAAACATACGCTCCGGC
>JAZSAA010000463.1:0-9693 GCA_045601625.1 Clostridia bacterium
CACCGTGGCCCACCGGCAGGCCCGGCGGATGGCGAAGTGGATGTGAGGTTTGTTACAATAGTGAAGGCAGGCTGCTTGGCAGCCTGCCTTCTTCGGCTCAGGGGCGATCAGTCGTCGGTGTCTTCGCCGAAGTCTTCCTCCTGGTATTCCTCCTGGCCCTCATCCTGGTATGCGTCCTGGTACTCGTCCTGGGATTCGCCGTAATCCGCGTCGGGGCCGTCCTCATAGACCTCGGGGGCCGCGGCGGGGGCGGGATTCGGGTTTGCGTAGCTCAGGTCCGCGTCCTTCAGAACGACCAGCGTCTCGGCGTCGAGGATCGGGTCCAGGGGATCGATCGCGGGCAGTTCCATGTCGAAGGTGCTGTTGCAGAAGGCCTGGAAGCCAGCGATGGCGTTCGCGGTAGCCTCGTCCAGCATGCCCGGCATGTAGCCCTCGGCGGGCAGCCAGCCCAGGCTGACGAGCTTATCCTGCATGGCGATGATCGCATCCTCGCTTAGCTCCACGCTGCCCTCGCTGCCGGAAGCCGTGGCCTCCTCGGGCTCCTGATATTCCTCCTCGGGCTCCTGATATTCCTCTTCAGGCTCCTGATATTCCTCCTCGGGCTCCTGATATTCCTCTTCAGGCTCCTGGTATTCCTCTTCGGGCTCCTGATATTCCTCTTCAGGCTCCTGGTATTCCTCTTCAGGCTCCTGGTGTTCCTCTTCAGGCTCCTGGTATTCCTGCTCAGGCTCCTGGTATTCCTCTTCGGGCTCCTGGGTTTCCTGCTCGGGCTCCTGGGTTTCCTGCTCGGGTTCCTGGTATTCCTCCTCGGGCGCCTGGTACTCCTGCTCAGGCTCCTGGGTTTCCTGTTCAGGCTCCTGGTACTCCTCCTCGGAGGACTGCCAATCCGCGTCGGCTTCTGCGACACCTTCATCGACGGTCTCGTCGGCGGGGGCGGCGTACAGGGCGAACCGGGCCGAGCTGGTGGCGCCGTCGTCCACCGAGCCGCCCGCCGGAATGGCGGTGACGGTCAGGGTGAAGACCTCGCCGGGAGTCAGTCCGCTGGTGTGGGCGGACAGCGAGGTGGTATCGACCACCCTGGAATCCAGCGGGTTGCCGTTGGCGTCCAGCAGGGTGATCTGGTATTCAGCCACGTCGCCCTCGGCCTGCCAGGACATGGTCATCACGTCGCCAGAGACGTAGCTGACGCCGTCGCGGACCTCTTCCACGTAATCGAAGCTGATGGCCGGTTCGGATACGCTGGCGTAGGCCGGCGCCTCCGCCTCTTCAGGGAGCGCGCTCTGCGCTTCGACTTCGGGTTCCGGTTCCACGGCTTCGGGCTCCACGGCCTCGCTGGCCGCTTCCTCGGTCGCTGCCTCGGTCGTCTCTTCGGTCACTTCTTCGGGCAGGTCCTCCGCCATCGGCGGCGCTTCCTCGGGCTCGCCCGCCTGGGGCGCTTCGGCCGCTTCGGGGGCTTCCTCGACGGGCGGCTCCGGCGTGGGCTCGAAGGTGGGCATCGGCTCGAGGCTCTCCTCGGGTTCCTCGGTATCGTCGGGGATCTCGATCTCCTCGGGCTCCTCGGTGGGCTCGGGGGTGGGCTCCGGCGTGGGTTCGGGGGTCGGGTCGGGCTCGGGCAGCTCCACCTCGGGCAGGGCGAACATGGCCGAATTGGACCGGGCGAGGCTCGCGTCGCCGTTCTCCGGTATCGCGGAGACGGAGATGGTATAGATCTCGCCGGCGGTCATGGCGTTGGAGCTGATGCTGGCCTTCAGGTCGGTCATGGTCTGCTCGACCACCGCCGTGCCGCTCTCGTCCTCGATCAGCACCTCGTAGCTGCCCACGTCACCCTCAGCGTACCAGGCGAAGGTGATGGTGCCGGGCATCAGGTAGTTCACGCCGCTCTCCACGCGGGCGACGGTATTCATGGTGATCTCGGGCAGGCCCACGTTGTCCAGGGACTGCTCCAGGGCCTCCTCCTCGGGGTCGATGCGGACGAAGCCGACCTCGGCCTCGGTGATGTGCTTCCGGTTGCCGTCCTCGGGATAGGCCCGCACGCGCAGCGTGTACACCTCGTCGTAGTCCAGCGTGGCGAGAGAGACGCCGGTGCTGGTCATCAGCGTGTCGTTGTCGGCGTACACATTGCCCGAGGAATCGGTCACGCGGACGTTGTAGTGGTCCACGCTGCCCTCCACGTCCCAGTTGAACACGACGTAGCCGTAGGAGGCGCTGTCCTCGGAGATGAAGTAGATGTCGTCCTGCTCGTAGTCGAACTCCTCCACGTAGATGTCCGGCTCGCCGATGACGGTGGGCTTCACGTATTCGGGGGCGTCGTCGGAGAACAGCAGCCGCTGGGTGCGCACGGTGGCGACGCCGGTAGGCTTCAGGCCGACCTTCTTCTGGAACAGGGCCACGGCATCCTTGGTCGCCCGGCCGTAGTAGCCGTCGACGCGGCCGTCGTAGTAATTCAGCTCCCTCAGGCGGCGCTGCAGGCGCTCGACGCGCTCGTTGTCGTCGCCGCGGCGCAGCACGATGTAGCCCGGGGCCTCGGGGGCGTCGTCGGAGAACAGCAGGCGCTGCATGGCCTGGCTGGCGTTGCCGGTCTCCCGCAGGCCCGCCGTGCGCTGGAATACGCGCACCGCCGAGGTGGTCTGGGAGGTGTAGGTGCTGCCGGGGCTGCATTCCAGGTAGTACAGGTCCCGCAGCCGGTTGTTCAGCTCGCGCACGCGATAGCCGGTGTCACCGGGATACAGGTCGATGTAGCTGGAGCAGTGGCTGGCGCGCTCGGAATAGAGGCGCTTGAGGGTATCGCGGGTGGCGGAGCCGGCCTCGGGCAGGCCGTTTTCCTCCTGGAACAGCTGCACGGCCTTCAGCGTGCGGGGCCCGAAGATGCCGTCCGCCGCATCGGCCAGGTAGCCCAGCTCGCGCAGGCGCTCCTGCATCTGGCGAACGCGCATGCCCCGGTTGCCCCGGGTCAGCTGGTGGTAGGGGTCGTAGGCGCTCAGCCGGCCGGAGAGTATGATCCGCTGCAGCTCGGCGTCGGCCACGCCGGTGACGGGGCGATCCAGGTCAAATTGCAGCAGCTGCACGGCGGCCTGGGTGCGGGGCCCAAAGATGCCGTCCACGTAGTAGTCATAGTAGCCCAGGTCCTTCAGCGGCTGCTGGATGGCGCTGACGGCGTCGCCGCGGCTTCCCCTGGATAGGGGCGCGTACTGGGGGGTGGGCTTCAGCCGGTCCCAGGTCGTCTGCTCGCCGCTGAGCTTCAGGGTGTCGATCAGCCGAAGGACAGGGGCGGCCACGTCGGCCTCCGATTCAAATTCGATGAACGAGAAGGTGGGCTTGGAGGCCTTCTCCACCAGCTGGGCGTAGACGTTCAGCTGGCCGCTCATGCCCTCTATGTACAGGCCGTCCACATTGTATTCCGCGGGCAGCCTGTAGGCGGTGAGGTCGGAATAGCGCTTGAACACGGATGGGGTGCCCTTGGACAGGTCCACCCGGCAGACGGTGTTGTCGGAAGCCAGCATGAACAGCGACTTGCCGCTGGCGGTCAGCTGGTCCTTCATCTTCACCGCGGGGGTCATCACGACCTTCGAGGTCCTGGCCGTGGGGTCGTAGGCCTTCAGGCGAAGGGCGCTGCCGGTGCGGGTGAGGTAGTAGACGGTGTCGTTCAGCCAGGTGAAGGCGGTCACGTCGGTATCTACGAGGCTGGTGTTGTAGTTGAAGCGGCTCTTCAGGTAGAGACCGCCGCCGTCGGTCAGGCAGGCCTCGTAGCGCTCGCCGGCAGCGCCGCTGCGGGGCATCTCGCCGTTGTAGGCTTCGAAGCGGCCCGTCTCCTCCACGTACAGCATCGTGGCGGCCTGGTCCACCAGCTGGAAGATCAGGCCCTCCGACGACATGTACAGCCGGTCGATGGGCTCGGCGGCGGTGTAGGCCACCTCCGTGGCAAGGCTGTGCAGGTCAACCCGCACCAGCTGGGCGCGATTGGCGCCGGTCACATACCAGGCGGTGTCCTCGTCGCCCAGGCAGGCGGCTTTGACGTCGGTGGCGATCAGGGATTCCTCCATGCTCTGCAGGTCGATGACGCACAGGTCCTGGGAGCCCAGGAATTCATCGGCGCTCAGGTAGAGCACGCGGTAGGCGTCTATGCCCACGACGCTGTCAGCGGTCTTTTTGTTGATGGCCTCCGCCCTGCCGGGCAGGTACAGGTGGCCCTGGCCGTCTACGTAGGCGGCATAGGCGTCGCTGCGGGCGACGGGTCCGCCCTCCGCCACCGCGAAGGGGGCGGCGAGCAGGCACAGCGCCAGCAGCAATATGAGCAATGCTGTTTTCTTCATAGTCCTGTCCTCCTGATGATGATGCTTATTAGACGCGATTGCGGCGCCGGCGGTTCCTGTGGATGCCGAAATGCCGCAAAATGGAAGGCTTTTCCTGGGTGCGGGAACGGGCGAGGCCCTTACCCGATCGTCGACAGGTACAGGCGGTGGTTGTCGAGGGTGTAGAGCAGGAACACGCGCATGTTCAGCTCCGCCTTACTGCCGTCCGGCAGGGTGTAGCGCACGACGCCCTCGCTCCCGCCCAGCGCATGGGCGTTCGCCTGGTCCAAAAGGGTGCGGAAGGCCTGTTCGGACGCCCCGTCCAGGCGCTCCATGAAGCGCCCGGTTTCCCCCTCGCCGGGGGCCAGCCCCAGCGTCGAGGCGAAGCGGTCGTTGATCTGGAGAATGGCGATCTCGTCGCCCTCCTCCTTGAAGATCGCCGCGGCGCGGATGATGTTGTCCAGCAGCGTCTCGGAGACGAGGCCCTTCTGGATCATCTCCCGGAAGCGCAGCTGGCCTGCGGCGTTGCCGGACTTCCTGCTGTACCCCTGGGTCACGTTGCCGGGATCGCTGATCAGCGCCTCGAAGCGCTCCACCGGCATGGGCTTGAAGAAGTAATAGCCCTGGGCGTAGTTTTCCCCCATGGAGACCAGGTTGTTCACCTGGGCCTCGGTCTCCACACCCTCGGTGACCACGCTCATGCCGATCATGTGGGCCATGGAGATGATGGACTCCACGATGCTGATGGCCCGCTTGTTGTCGGTGTCCTTGGACATGAACTGCACGTCGGTCTTGAGCACGTCCAGGTTCATGGTGTGCAGCATACTCAGCGAGCTGGAGCCGCTGCCGAAGTCGTCCATCAGGATGTGGAACCCGGCGGCGTGGAGCTTTTCGACGGCCTCCTGTATGGTGGCGTTGTTGTCGGTGAAGGCGCTCTCGGTGATCTCCACCCCGATCAGCTCCGGGGTCAGGTCGTACTTCCTGACCAGCTCGATGAAGCATTCGGCGATGTCGGTGAAGTAGAAATCCACCCTGGACACGTTGACGGAGATGGGCACCGGCCGGATGCCCCGGTCGATCAGGCTGCGCTGCCACCGGGCGACGCTCTCCCAAACGTGCCGGTCCACCGTGTAGACGTAGCCGGTCTTTTCCAGGACGGGGATGAAGCGGCCGGGGGAGATGAGCCTGCCCTCGTGCTGCCAGCGCACCAGCGCCTCGCCGCCGATGATCTTGCCCGTCCTTTCGTACACCTGGGGCTGTATGTAGAATATGAACTCCCCGTTGGCCAGCCCGTTTTTGACCTCCATCAGCAGCAGCTTGTCCTCGCGCTGGTGCTGCTGCCGCTCGGAGCTGTAGAAGCGGATGTGCTTGATGTAATCGCCCTTGATCTCGGACAGGGCGGACATCGCCCGGTCGTACAGCGTGATGGCGCTCTCCCGCCGGTCGCCCGACAGGTACGCGCCCAGGGCGGGGGAGAAGCCCTCGGGGTAGTCCAGGGATTTGTAGAATTCTTCGATGAAAGGCTGGACCTGCCGGGGGTTGCGGGTATGCACCGGCACGATCAGGCAGAAGTTGTCGCCGCCCATGTAGCCGGCGATGCCCCTGTGCCTGCGCGCCGCCGCGCGCACGATATCCTCGATGGTCTCGAGGAAGCGGTTGCCAGACTGCCGGCCGAAGATGTCGTTGTAGAGCTTGAAATAGTTGATGTCCGAGACGATGCAGAGCATGGATTCCTCGAAGAACTCCGCCAGGAAATGGTCGGCGAGCCTGAAGAAGGTGTCGCCGTGGGGCAGGTCGATGACGGCCCTGCTGTCCGCCTCCGCCCGGACGACCTCCCCGGGCGCGCCCTTGCCCCGGTGGGCGAGTATCGCGCGCTTCTCCTCCTCGGCCCGAAGGTGCATCGCCTTGATCAGCCCGTCGAGGGATTCAGGGATCTGTTCGTGCCATTCGCCGACCACGGAGGCCAGCAGGTTGTGCTCGCGCAGCAGTCCCCGCACGCTGCGCATGTCGGCGTCGAAGGCGTCCTGTTCTATCCCGCTTTCGATGATGATGAATTCCCCGGTGGCCACGCGGAACACGTGTTCGCTGTCGAACAGGTTGGTCAGCACCTCGCCGGCGCGCATCAGGGTCTGCTCCTTTTCAAGATAGGCCAGCTTGCCCGTGGCGTCGTCCCAGCCGACCACGTCCACAGCCATGACGACGATGGACTTCGCCCGGTCAAGCTGCTCCAGGTGCTCGTGCAGCGAGACCCGGTTACCCACGCCGGTGAGCGTGTCGATGTAGCCCAGCCGCTTCAGCTTGCTCACCAGGTTGCGGCTGTAGATCATCGAGGAGAGGATGTAGCGTATGCCGGGCATGATCAGCTCCGCGTCGGCCATGACGGCCTCGGACGGGTCCTCGAGGATGCAGAAGCCGAAGTTTTTGCCGTGGTAGGCCAGCAGCGTGACCAGCGCGGATTCAATGTTCTGCTCCACGAACATGCGGTAAACGTCCGGGTCGTGCTGGCGCAGCTGATCCGGGTGGCGCACCACGATGGTCTCCCGGCTGACCAGGCGGTCGTGCCAGGAATCAAACCTCGATATGGCGACGTGCTGGAGCATGATCCGCTCGTGCACCACGCCGGGCCTGCACCATTCGTAGGTGTTGTCGCAGAAGCCCTCGTCGTTCTCCTCGAAGATGCTGATGCGCCGGCATCCCAGCTCTTCGCCCATACAGGCGAGGAGCCCGTCGATATTGTTGTCGCCCTCGGAGTGGGCGAAGGCCTTTTCGATCGCTCTGTTCAGGGCTTGCATATGGTCCGACATTCCTTTCACTTCTCTCGCGTTTTGTAAGTGCGTGCTTTCAATATATCGGGGCGGGTGGTGTTTTTTTATTACCGATGGAGCATTTACCCGCACAAATAACCAATTTATATTATAGCAAATATCCCGGTTTTCTTCAACCGGTCCCGCTTCCGCCTGACGGTTAATTCTGTTCTAACGCCATAGGAAAGGCATACTTTGTTACAATTGATCTACAATCAAGACATAATGCTGTGATATAATATTCATATCAATCGCCAAGGAGTAACAAATTGCCATGAAAGCAAGGAAACTTGCGCTGTACGCCATGATACTGTCCCTCCTGGTCGGCGCCTTCGGTTCGTTTGGGGCCGGGCGGGCCGAGGAGGAATCCCCCTACCGCGTGGATGTGGATATCGTCAACCAGATCGTCACCGTCTATGAAAACCGGGACGGCGGCGCGATCGTGATGCAGGGGCTCTGCTCGTCCGGCGCTGACGACGCCACGCCCCTGGGCACCTTCAAAATGCCGGAAAAAAAGCGGGAGGGCGAGCGCGAGGAGTGGTTCCACTTCCGCGCCTTCGGCGGCTATGCCCGCTACGCCACCCGCATCCACTACGATGTGATGTTCCATTCCCTGCTGTACAACCGCCCGAAGGAGAGCGCCATCAACGAACAGTCCGTCAGGGACTTTGGCTATCCCATGTCCCACGGCTGCATCCGCATGCGCACCGAGGATGCGAAGTTCATCGCCCAAAACTGCCCCGTGGGCACGCAGGTGAAGATTCACAAGGACAACGAACGGGACGAGGAGCTGCGGGACCTGCTGTACCAGTCCTCCTTCCACGCCTCCCAGGGCCGGTCCTACAGCCAGTTCCTGGGGGTGCCCGACGAGCCCGGCATGCTGGGCCGGGGCTGCACCGGCAGCGAAGTGCGGGATTTGCAGATGAAGCTGCAGGCGCTGGGCATTTACAATGAAGAGATCACCGGGGAGTACACGCTGGCCACCGTGCGGGCGGTCCGGGAGGCGCAGAGCCTGCTGGGCCAGGCGCAGACCGGCCTGGCGACCCTGGAATTCCAGCAGGCCATTACCGACCCCGCCGCCCCCGCGGCCATGAACGTCACCCTCGGCCACGGCGCCAGCGGCCCCGCGGTGCGCGCGCTGCAGCGGTACCTCCAGGCGCTGAAGCTGTACGACGGGGCCATCGACGGCGTCTATGACGTGGACGTCACCGAAGCCGTGACCGCCTTCCAGGACGTCTACGGCTTCGAGGCGGACGGCGTGGCCACGCCCATCGTTCAGAAGGCGATCTATTACGAATCCGAGCACGTGAAGGCGATCTTTGTGGACGACGCCGACTATCGGATGACCACTCAGGAAAGGGAGCTGTTTCTGGGCACGGTCAACTGCGAGGTGGGCATCAAGCTGCGCCGGGAGCCCTCCGCGAAATCCGAGTCGCTGATGAGCCTGAAAAACGGCGACGCCGTGATCGGCGTGGAGCGGGGCGACGACTGGTCGAAGGTGATGAAGAACGGCGAAACCGGCTATGTGAAGAACCGCTACATGAAGTTCACCCCTAAGACCGCCCACTCGCTGGATTATTCGCTGGACGGCGGCGAGCCGGTGTATTCCATCGGCATCACCGACCTGAACGAGAGCCCCGCCGAGCGGTTCACCGCCTATGTGGAGGGCGGGGGATCGCTGGAAAGGCACGAGGACCTGGCGGAGCGGGCAACCGCCGCGGCGGACCTGGACATCCAGAGCGCGCCCTCGACCTCCGGAGAGGTGCTGGGCACGCTGCCCCGGGGCGCCACGGCCAGGGTGCTGCTGCACAGCAGCGAGTGGAGCCTGATCGAATACGACGGCCTGCAGGGCTACATCCCCAGCGATGCCGCGGCCTACCAGCTGGCCCCGGCCGACGGGGACGACCAGCCCGGCAGCGCGGACCTGGTGTTCGAGGACGACACCACCGAGACGGCCCAGGCCAACCCCCACGAGGGGAGCGCGGCGCCGGTGTACGAATCCGCCGACGAGGGCAGCAGGGTGCTGGGTACGCTGAAGCCGGACACGGCGGTGAATGTGATCGAGACCGTGGACGGCTGGTCGCTGATCGAACTGCAGGGCCACCGGGGCTACGTCAAGGAGATCGACCTGAAGTTCACCGCCCAGGTGTGAGGGCAATAGAACAACGCATTCCGCTTTGCCCGGGATGACACCGTTATGCCGTAAAAAAGAATCCTTCGCCACGCCCGGGATGACACGTTTGCGCGTCGTTGTCATCCCGAGCGGAGCGAAGGATCTTTATATTTCCCTGTTGGTACGGCGTTACTCCATCATCCGCTCAAAGCTGTTTTCGCAGGCCTCCTCCAGGGCCTTGACGATGATCTTCAGGGTGCGGATGCGGGCGTACTTCTTGTCGTTGGATTCGATGATGTGCCAGGGGGCGTTCTCGGTGCTGGTCTTTTGCAGCATCTCGTCCACGGCCATCTCGTACTGGGACCACTTTTCCCGGTTGCGCCAGTCCTCATCGGTGATCTTCCACTGCTTCTCGGGGGTGTTCTGGCGGTCGGTGAAGCGGGCCAGCTGGGTGTCCTGGTCGATGTGGATCCAGAACTTCAGCACC
>JAZSAA010000464.1:0-7270 GCA_045601625.1 Clostridia bacterium
AATTCATCCCCTCCCTTCCCGAATGGTTTGTTTAACTTGCGTTGACAGTAAAAATCTAATATAATGGTATAAGAATCTTTGCTGCGTTCAAAATGGCGCGCATGTGCCGGCACGACAGGGCCTTCCTGTCATCCTGAGCGCAGCGAAGCGAAGTCGAAGGATCTGCAAGCGATCCTTCCGCAATGCACAGGAGGCGACGGCCTTGATCAGCTATATCGACGAATTCTTCCGGGACCCGAAGGGGATGCTGATATTCTTCCTGCTGGCGTTCCCGGGGCGCATACTGGCGCTTTCGCTGCACGAGTTCGCCCACGCATGGATGGCGAACCGCTGCGGCGATCCCACGGCGAAGATGCTGGGGCGCATGACCATCAACCCGCTGAAGCACCTGGACCCGCTGGGCACGGTGCTGATGCTGGTGGTGGGCTTCGGCTGGGCCAGGCCGGTGCCGGTGAACCCGCGGAACTTCCGGGACCCCCGCAGGGACGATTTGAAGGTGTCGCTGGCGGGCGTGACCATGAACCTGCTCATGTTCCTGCTGAGCCTGGTGGTGATGACCGTCGTGGTGGGGCTGGCGCTGGGCCGGGTGCCCTCGGGCAACCTGACCACCACCGGCGTGCAGGTGTTCCGGATGAACTACATGGGCACCGACGCGCTGATCTTCCCCGCCGACAACACCTACGTGCCGGTGATGTCGCTGCTGCACAACCTGCCCTACTACCCCGGCGAGGCGCTGATCAAGCCGGTGTTCGGGTCGGTGGCCGGGAACCTGTACCAGATGCTGGGCTACTTCGCCATGACCAACCTGGTGCTGTGCCTGTTCAACCTGCTGCCCATCCCGCCGCTGGACGGCTACCACGTGCTCAACGACCTGATCCTGCGCAAAAAACAGCTGTTTGCCAACCCCCAGACCGCCCGCATCGCCAGCACGGTGCTGTTCGTGCTGGTCATCACCGGCGTGGTGGGCCGGGCCATCGGCTGGCTGGACACCCGCATCCTCACCGGCGCTGGCAACGTCGCCGCGAGCGTATTGAAGGCGTTCGGGGTGATGTGACGATGGCGGCGCAGGCACTACATAAAATGGCGGCATAATGCCGCCGCCATCCCCTGAAACCTGAAACCCAACCCCTAAAACCTACTCCCTCACCCCACGGCCGGAGGTACCATGTCCTACATCGTATCCTTAAAAGACTTCGACGGCCCGCTGGACCTGCTTCTGACGCTGATCTCCAACGCGAAGATCGACATACACGACATCTTCGTCAGCCAGATCACCGAGCAATACCTGGAGACCATGTCCCTCGTGGACGAGCTGGACATGGACTCCGCCAGCGAGTTCTTGCAGATGGCGGCCACGCTGCTGGAGATCAAGAGCCGGGCGATGCTGCCCAAGCCGCCCAAGCCCGAAGACCCCGACGAGCTGTCGCCGGAGGAGGCCCTGATCAAGCAGCTGGAGGAATACCGCCAGTTCAAGGAGGTCTCCGCCCGGATGCACCAGCTGGAGGAGGAGGCCCGGGCCCTGCTGACCAAGCTGCCGGAGGAATACCCGCTGCCCCCGCCCAACATCGAGATCACCGGCCTGACGCTGGAGAAGCTGCTGAAGGCCTACAAGAGGGTGCTGGAGCGGGCCGAGCGCAACGACGCCGACGACCGCATGGCCAGCCGGGAGATCCGCCGGGACAACTTCACCGTGGCCGGGTGCATGGCCCGCATCAGCCGCATGGTGCGCAAGGGCGGCTGCACCTTCGCCCAGCTCTTCGGCGAGGACTACACCCGCCAGGAGGTCGTGACCATGTTCATGGCCCTGCTGGAGCTGATCAAGCTCAACCGCCTGCACGTCAAACAGGACAGCGCCTATGAGGACATCATGCTGAGCGCGTAGGGGAAAGATGATGCGACTACACTACCAGAAATACAGCCCCACCGGGAACGTCACCGTGCTGGTGACGACGCCGGTGTCGCGGGACGTCCAGCGGGAAATCGCCGCGCGGCTGCTGGGGCCGGGGGGCGTGGGCGGCGAGCAGGCCGGGTTCATCGAGCCGGCGGCCGACCCGCGCTGCGCCGCGCGGCTTCAGATGATGGGCGGCGAGTTCTGCGGCAACGCCACCATGTCCCTGGGGGCGATGCTGGCCCGAAAGGCGAGCCTGGCCGACGGTGGCGCGATGGACCTGCTGTTGGAGGTCTCCGGCAGCGCGACGCCGGTGCCCTGTCACATAGAGAGGGACGGCGACGGCTGGATCGGCACGGTGCGCATGCCGCTGCCCACCCGGGTGGGCAAGATCGCCCTGGAAACCGACGCCGGGCCCCTGGCCGTGCCGCTGGTGGAATTGCCGGGCATCGCCCACCTGCTCATCCCGGCCGGCGCGGGCCTGGGCGAGGTCGAGCTGCGCCGCCGCCTGCCCCTGTGGAATGAAGCCGTCGGCGCGGAGGCCATCGGCGCGCTGCGATGGGACGCCGACGCCGCCTTCATGGACCCGCTGGTGTACGTGCCCTCCGCCGGCACCCTGGTGCGGGAGCACGGCTGCGGCAGCGGCACCGCCGCCGTGGGCTGCTTCCTGGCCCTCGCCGCAGGGCGCGACGTCGACCTCCCCGTCCGCCAGCCCGGCGGCGCCATCCGCGTGGCGGCGAAGCCGGGGGGCGGCGTCGTCACGGACCTGTCCATCACCGGCCGGGTGACGCTGGTGGAGGAGGACGCCATTTCGCTGTGAGCCGGACCTTTCCCAAAAGACAGAGTGTGATCCAAAGCGGGCGTTGAACGCTTTGGATCACACTCTGTTTTGGCGCTTTATGGAAAGCCGGGGACAGGCACGGAACGCTTATGAACCGCTGCCGTCACATTCCGCGGCCTCCCGTGAACCGCCTCTTTTTTATGCCGTCACGATCCCGAAATGCGCCTCCAGTATCCCGCGCAGGTCGGCCTCGCCGTCGATGCGCCGCGTCCGGGTCTGGCCGTTTTGGCGAATGGTGAAGGCGTCGTCGGTGATGGACAGGGAGCCGTCCCCGGTGCGCAGGTTCACCAGCACCTGCCTGACGAATATGGAATCCGGGTCCGTGGCGCTCTTCAAATTGGCGGCGATGAATTCCTGGGGGGTCTGGGGGAAGGTGTTGAACTGGAGCACGGCCTCCCGAACGCCGGCGGAGGTGTTCCGGGAGACGGTCCACCAGTAGTCGTCGAAGCGGTCGATGCGGAAGTATTCTCCCCGCACGTCCCGCCCGACGCCGTTGCCGATCTCCAGCGCCCCGGCGGGCATGGGTCCGCCGAAGCCCACGTCGCAGAAGTACAGCCGGTCCGCCAGCTTCACTACCACCGCCCGGTGGGCGCAGGGCGGCAGGAAGTCCCGTCCCCGCACCACCCGGCAGAACACCGACCGGGCATCGAAGCCCAGGTCCGCGAGCAGCCGTGTGAACAGCGCGTTCAGCTCGTAGCAGTATCCGCCCCGCCGCCGGACGACCACCTTGTCGTACAGGTCGGGGATCTCCAGCGATACCGGCAAACCCAGCAGGCTGGTGTTCAGGTCCTCGAAGGGCACGTGGGTCTGGTGGGCCCAGATCAGCGCGTTCAGCCCGTCCAGGGTGGGGGAGGGCGCGTCGGACAGGCCGATGCGGGCGAGGTATCCCGACAGGCTCGGGATCGGCTGGTTCATGGATTCGTACATGTAAAAACCCTCCTGGGCGTATCGGTAAATTCGGACGGCCCCGCCTCTGGCGCGATCCCTACCGCTCCGGCTTCCATCCCGCCAGCGCGGCCCTGCCCTCGGGGGTGACGGGCCTGATCCACTTCCCGCTGAACAGGTGGCGCTGCATCAGCACGTAGCGGATGGGCTCGTCGATGTAGCAGCAGGCGAACACGGCCAGCGTGGGCCAGCGCCACACCATGCCGCTGAGCCACACCATGGGCAGCACCAGCGCCCACATGAACACGATCTCCATCACCGTGCCGGTGGTGGCGTCGCCAGCGGCGCGGAAGGTGTCGTTCTGGGTCCAGTTGCCCATGCGGATCACCGCGGCCACGGAATAGATGGCGATCAGGCCGAAGCCGATGGCGAAGCTCTCGCCCTGCATGCCCATCAGGCGCAGTATCGGCCCGTGCAGCGCCGTCATCAGGGCGCACACCGCGGCGATGAAGCCCTGGCACAGGTACACCAGCCGCCAGGCCCGCCGATAGGCAGTGTCGGGGTCGCCCGCGCCAACCAGCGTACCCACCAGCACCGACGCCGCGCTGGAAAAGCCGGCGAAGAAGCCGATGACCAGGCCCTCCAGCGTGCGGAACACCGCCAGCGCGGCGATGGCCTCCTCGCTCTGGCGGCCCAGCACCACGTTGATGACCATGTTGCCCACGCCGATCAGCGCCTCGTTGCACAGGATCGGGAAGCACTTTTTAAAGTAGGATCGCACCAGCGCGCGGGTCCAGCGGAAGTGCTGGCTGAAGGCCAGCAGGTAGCGGTGGCCGCTGCGCCTGGCCAGCGTCATGACCACGGCGATGCTCACCCCCTGGGAGATCACCGTAGCGATGGCCGCGCCCCGCACGCCCAGCGCCGGCAGACCCAGGTGGCCGAAGATCAACGCCCAGTTCAGCGCGATGTTCACCGCCACGCCGGTCATCGACCCGTACAGCGGCAACCGCACCCGGTCCGTGCAGCGCAGCAGCGCCGCCATGCCCATCGAGAACACCATCAGCGGATAGGCGAAGCCCACGATGCGCAGGTACTCCACGCCCACCGCCTGTATGGCCGGCTTGTCGGTGTACAGCCGCATCACGGTCTCGGGGAAGGCCACGGCCAACACGCCGAACAGCACGCCCACCGTCATCATGCAGGTCAGCGTCAGGCCGTAGGCGCGGTTGATGCCGTCGTCGTCCTTCGCGCCCCAGAACTGGGAGAAGAACAGCATGCCGCCGCCCACGAATCCCCAGTAGGCCGAGAACATCAGCGAGGAAAACTGGGCGCAAAGACCCACCGCCCCCACCTGGGTGTTGCCCAGCGAGGCGATCATCATCGTATCCACCATCGACCCGGTGGTGGTCAGCAGGTTTTGCAGCGCGATAGGCACGGCGATCATCGCCACGCGCCGGATAAAGTCGCGCCAGGGGAAGGGGGCCTTGTTCATGGGAAAATGACCTCTCTGCGTTTGGTTCCCGCACATTATAGCAGAGCCGTGTCGGACTGTCCACAGAGAGGGCGTAAAACCTGTTATAATCAGGAAACGGAAAGGCGATCCTCGATCGCTTCCAGTTCATACAGCGTTTCGGGATCGATGTCGATGCAGGCGGCAGGGTCGCCGTTGCCCGCGACATCCCAGGCGAGCGTGTCGTTCATGATGCCGCAGCGGTTTATAAAAACCTCCATGTCCTTAAGCGCCCGGAAGACGCCCTTGTCCAACAGGGGCTTAACGTCGTAGGAGACGATCTTGCCGTCGGAAAAATAGACCGAGACGGTATGGTCGGGGAAGGGAACCACCTGTACCACTTCCGGGAAATAGGTCATTTGCATAGGCATACCTCCTACATCAGCGGCGCGACCGGATTGAGCGCCTCGTGATTCTTTGCCAGTTCCCAGTTCTGCATCAGCTCGTCCTGGTGAATTACCGCCCAGGCCAGTATCATTTTCAACTGTCTCACAGGGAAAGCGCCCCTGTAGATGCGGGCATTCAATATATCGACGAGACCTTCTGCCCGTTGTATTCCGCGTGGAAATGCGGCGGCATGTGATCGTCGTAGTACATGGTCACGCGAACGCCGTAGAACAGGGATATTTCAGGCATGCGAATCACCGTCCCTTCGAAACCCAGTATAACACGGTTCGAATGAATTGACAACCACGAAAAAGCCGCCCGAAGGCGGCAATCGAAGGGAATATATCCTCATACTCAACCTAAACCTATACAATCCTGCGGAGCCTTTTTCGCCATACCAGCGTTGAAGCCCCTTGACTTGCTCACTTCCTCCACGCGCTGGGGCTGACCAGCATCAGCACGGGGAAGATCTCCAGTCGGCCGATGAGCATGCACAGGCTCAGCACGATCTTGCTCACGTCGCTGAAGGCGGCGAAGTTGCCGGTGGGGCCCACCATGCCCAGGCCGGGGCCGATGTTGGACAGGGTGGCGACCACGGCGGTGAAGTTGGTCTCGAAGGAAAAGCCGTCCAGCGATACCACGACGGTGGCCAGGATCAGGATCAGGAAGTAGGCGAAGAAGAAGCCCTGCACGCCGCTGAGGATGCTCTCGTCCACGGTGTGGCCGTCCAGCTTGACGGTGTTGACGGACTTCGGGGGCACCGTGCGGCGGATGTCGCGCACCATGCTCTTGAGCAGCAGCTGCACGCGCACCACCTTCAGGCCGCCGCCGGTGGAGCCGGCGCTGGCGCCGATGAACATCAGCGTCACCAGCAGCATGCGGCTCAGCTGGGGCCACAGGTCGAAGTCGGCGGTGGCGTAGCCGGTGGTGGTCATGATCGAGGAGCACTGGAAGAAGCTGTAGCGCAGCGCGGTGAAGAAATTCCCGCTGTACATCGGCATGATGTTCACGGCGATGACGCAGCTGACGGTCAGCAGTATGCCCGCGTACCAGCGCAGCTCGCTGTTGCCGAGGGCCGCCTTCCAGTTACGGCGGATCAGGAAGTAGTAGATCGAGAAGTTCACGCCGAACAGGGCCATGAACACGCCCACCACGATGTCCACCGCGGCGCTGTTAAAGTGGGCGATGCTGTCGGCGTAGGTGCCGAAGCCGCCGGTGCCGGCCGCGCCGAACATGTGCACCAGCGCGTCGTACAGGTCCATGCCGCACAGCAGCAGCGCCGCCACCATGAAGATGGAGATGGCCACGTAGATCTCATACAGTATCTTGGCGTTGTTGGCCACCCGTGGCACCAGCTTGTCGGTGCTGGGGCCGGGGGACTCCGCCCGCATCAGGTGGATGGAGCGCGCGCCCATCTTGGGGATCAGCGCCAGCGACAGCACCAGCACGCCCATGCCGCCGGCCCAGTGGGTGAAGCTGCGCCAGAACAGCAGGCCCTTGGGCAGGGCCTCCACGTCGGTGAGGATCGTCGCGCCGGTGGTGGTGAACCCGGAGACCGTCTCAAAGAAGCAGTCCACCAGAGAGGGCACGTAGCCCGAGAAGTAGAAGGGCAGCCCGCCCAGGAATGACACGATGATCCAGCTGAAGGCCACGATGGCGAAGCCCTCCCGGGCCCGCAGGGTGTCCCGCCGGGGCTGGATCAGCGCCAGCGCCGTGCCCACGGCCAGCGCGATCAGCATGGACAGCAGCAGCGGCATGG
>JAZSAA010000465.1:0-5537 GCA_045601625.1 Clostridia bacterium
CAAATCAGAATTTACCCGCCATTTCACACAACCGTTCCACCAGCATGCAGCCCACGGTGCCGATGGCCTCGGTACCCAGGCAGTGGGCCACGCCCCCGTTGACCAGCAGCTTGCCCGAGGCGGGGAACTCGTCGTCGGCAAACCACAGGTTCAGCCGCAGCGGAAAGCGGGGCATGAAGCGAAATGTGGCGCAGAGGTCGGCGGCGCCGTCCCCGAGGCATTCGGCGCCCAGCGCCGCGCAGGCCCGGCGCACCGCTTCGGGGGCACATTTGCCCAGCCGCGCGGCGATGAGCCTGTCGATCTCCCGGTCGAAGGACGTGCCGCGGACCAGGCCGCCCCCGGCAAGCTCCCCCATGCCGATCCACCGGTCCGTGGGCACGCTCCCGTCCACGCCCAGGAGGTATTGCAGCATGGCCAGGTGCTGCCACATGCCGATGTCCGGCGTCGGGCGGAGGGTTTTGCCATCCAGCCGAAACCGCCGGCCGAAGCTCAACCCCTCGATGCTGCTTCCGTCCCACGCCAGGCCGGCCCGCTCTGCCGCGGCAGCGAGGTCGATCTCCGCCAGCCGCCGGAGATTGGCGGCCAGCATCTCCTCATACTGGCGGTTTTCGGACCTGTCCATCCCCGCCGTCACAGCTCCGTGTCGATGTAGCGGCAGGCGGCCAGCGCGGCGGTGGCCCCGTCGGCCACGGCGGTGGTCAGCTGACGCACGCCCTTGCCGCGGCAGTCCCCCGCCACGTACACGCCGGGGGTGCGGGTCAGGCAGTCCTCCCCGGAGGCGAAGTAACCCCAGTCGTTCAGCTCGGCCAGCGCCCTGAAGGGCTCGTTTTCCGGGATCAGGCCGATGGCCACGAACAGCCCGTCGCATTCGACGACCCGCTTCTCCCCGGTAGTCCGGCTCTCGATCTCCACGCCCCGCAGCGCGCCGTTTTCGGTGACCAGGCCGTCGATCTTCGTGTCGCAGATGGCGCGGACGTTGGCCTTCCCCAGCAGCACGTCCTGGAGCTTCTGCTCGCCGGTCAGGGCGGGAAGGTCCTGGAGGATGACGACCTCGCTGCACTTCTCCGACAGCAGCACGGCCTCCTGGAGCGCCGAGTTGCCGCCCCCGGCCACGCACACCCGCTGGCCGCTGTAGAAGTCGCCGTCGCACACCGCGCAGAACGAGATGCCCTCGCCCACCAGCTCGTTTTCCCCCTCAAGGCCCAGCATCCGGTGCTTCACGCCGGTGGCGATCACCACGGTCCGGCCCTCGAAGGCGCTGCCCTCCTCGGTGCGCACCACCTTGCGGTCGCCCAGGTCCTCCACCGCCACGGCGTTTTCCAGTTCGATCTCCGCCCCCTGGGCCAGGATCTGGTCCAGCATTTTATCGGCAAATTCGTTGCCGCTCATTTGCAGCGTGCCGGGGTAGTTCTCCTCCTTCGGGGAATGGGTGATCTGCCCCCCGAAGCCATTCTTCTCAATGACCAGCGCCTTCTTCCCGTTGCGCTGGGCGTACAGGGCCGCCGTCATGCCCGCCGGCCCGCCGCCGATGATGATGATGTCGTACATTGGTATTACCTCTTTCTTCTTTTTCACAATCTCTTTATTATCCCTATAAGCTCTGCCACGGTCATGGCCCCATCCAGCCCGGTATTCCTTTCATCGAACACCATAAAGTACGAATAGCGGTTTGGGCCGGCAAGGGCTTCCCACTTCTTGCCCAGGGCCAGCTTGGCGCGGCTGTCACTGTTGTCGCGGTCGTCGCCCTTGGTTTCGATCACTACGATATTCCCCTTCTTCGTCATCACGATGAAATCAGGATAGTGGTTGATAAACCCGTTCAGGTAGAAGCCCTGCCGCTCGATATTCCGGTGCCACCACTTCACGTTCTCCAGGCCGGCGACCGCGAGAATGACCTTCTCCTCCAGCCCGTTCACGGAGGCCTCGTCTGTATACAGCGACTTGCTGATCGGCGGCATGGTCTCCACCGGGGATATCACCTTCGGGAACCGGAAGCTCGGCTCACAGGTGATCTCCTTGGTGTTGATCATGTCGTAAAAGCGCTTCTCCTTATAATCCGCCATCAGCGCTTCAATCTTATCCCTGATCTTGCGGGCATACGCTTGGATAGAACCCTCCATCTCCGCGAGCTGGTCCGCGTTCATCTGCTCGACGACGCGCTGAATATACCGCTTCAAATCCCCGGAGCCCACGCAGTCCAGCCGGTTCAGCTGCCCGTGGATGATGTTGATGCAGGCGTCCTTCCGTTTCTCGGAGGGAATGCTCTCCATATAGGTCTTGAACTGCCGGGCTTCGCGCTCGCTCAGTGCAATGCGCCGCGGACGCTCGTCGCTGTCCACGTCCACCTTCGCCACGTCGCCCTGGGTCATATTGAAGTTGATCTGCGTGTCCTTGTCCACCAGCGTGAAGCCGTCGATCAGCGGCTGCGACGCCACAGGCCGCTTCATCGCCTCCGAAAACAGCGATTTTTCGATCTGCTCCACGAACATGGGCAATCGCAGCGCCTGCGCCTCCTCCGCAAACTCCGCCTGCATCTGGATATGCCTGCGCATTTCACCGCCTCCCATCAACGGAAGATCGTCCAAGTCGTTCATCTCGGCCTCAAAGGCCGCGCCGGTCTGCTCTGCCATCTGGGTCATGTCCTGAACCGCTGGCGAAGGCATATCCCCGGCGGATTCCTCCAAACGCTGCCTGGCCGCGGCAAAGTCGAAGTCCAGGAACTCCTCCTCCGGCCCGGTCTGAATGTCATCGATGCTCTGCTGGGCCGGCGTCTCCTCCGGCTTCTCCGGTTCAGGCTCCGCTTCGGAACCGACGCGGAACTCCTTGTCGCTGAAACCGGCGCGATTCAGGCCCTTGATCACGTTTTGCACAGTAGCGCTGAAATCGTTGGAACAGGTCAGCACATAGGACATGTTCAGCAGCGGCTGGCCGTGCTTTTCCGTGTAGGGCAGGCGCAGTATGCGCCCGACAATCTGCTCCACATCCACCTGGGACGTGCGGTTGGCCAGCGTCGCCAGTATGTACGCGAAGGGGCAGTCCCAGCCCTCCTTCAATGCGTTTACAGTGATGATATATCGAATGGGGCATGCCCGGGACATGAGCTCCACGTTTTTCAGCTCGTTGACCTCGGAGGTCTTGATGGCGATTTCTTCCTTTGGAATTCCCATCTCGACTAATCGTTGTTTCAACTGTTCAAATGTTGTGCTGGATTCCTTGCCCTTGGGCTGGGCCTGGAACAGCACGATAGGCCGGATGTATCGCCCGCCATTGGCCTCCGCCGCCTTGGCCTGCCGTTCGATGCTGCCGCGCAGCTGGATGGCGTCGGTCAGGACGTCCTGCTTGGTGTGCCGGTTGTACACGATCACCGGCAGCTTGACCATGTTCTCCCGCTTCATCTCCCGCGCGTCCACGATGGAGATAATGTTGCTGTTCTGCCGCGGCGTGGCGGTCAGATCGAGTACAAAAGACGGGTTGAGGTTTTTCAGCATCTCCACGCTCAGCTCGCTGGTGGCATTGTGGCTCTCGTCCACGACCACCACCGGGTTCATCTGCCCCAGCACCTGAATCAGCGCGGATTCATCCACGTCCGGCAGCAGCGCGTCCGGCTGGGTGAAGTGGGGCACGAACTGCGCCAGCGCGCCGTTCTCCTGATAGGCCTTGCGCCCCTCCTTCTTCTTGATGCGCAGGGAATCATAGCTCATCACGAACACGGAGAGCTGCTCCCGCACGGTGGAGGGCGTCAGGTTCTGGCCATTCTTGGCCTGTTCGGAATTGTAGATCTCCACGCGGCTGCCAAAGTCATAATCAAGCCATTGCCGGTAAGGGTGCTCCACGGAGGACAGCGCCCAGGCCGTCTGATCAAGTATGGAGGTAGACGGCACCAGCCACACCACGGCCTTGGTCTTGGTGATGCCCATGGAATCGAATATGCGCCGCAGCGAGGCACAGCCCAGCAGCGTCTTGCCGCCGCCGGTGGGCACCTTCAGACAGACGTGGGGCACGCCTGCCAGCAGGTTGTTATAGGGCTGCATCCCGTGAAAGCCGATGGCGACGCCACGTTCCGCCCAATGCTGTCGGAACGCCTCTTTCAGGTTTTTCGTCTTATCAAGCGCCTCGAGATAGCCGCTGAGATCGTCCAGCACGCGCTTTTGATAGTTTTTCAGAATCATGGTGCGGCCTCCTTACAGCAGCGTAATGTCGCGGGGAATCTTTTTGAAGGTGATGTGGTGCCGCTTCATCGTCGCCTCGTCCAGGGCGTTGATGTCAGCGTAGATCATGTAGCTGTCGGCCTCCGTGCGGATCGTGCGCAGGAACGCCTCGTTCAGCGTCGTCACGGCGTCGGACAGGTAATAGAAGTAGTACGCCGCCCGGTTGTGTACGCCCAGCAGGTGGGGCTCCGCCTCCGACGCCGGTGGCATCGGCAGCTTGGTCTCGGTGTAGTACACATATTCCCGGATGCGCGCCTCCAGCACGTCTGGGTTCAGGTTGCCATCGATCATCAGCGGTGCGCCGAGCTCATAAAAGCTGAACCCGCCGCCCGTGCCCTCCACGGCCTTCTTGCCCTCGCCGTAGCCGGTAATGACACGGCGCACACGCTCGGCGGTAGTGGCTTCCGCGTAATCCTCCATTTCGACCAATATAAACTTCCTATGCCCGCCATCTTTATGATTCATGTTTAGAACAGAATGAGCGGTAGTTCCAGAGCCAGCAAAAGAATCGAGAATAATATCTCCATCTTTTGTAATCCAGTCGGTTATTCGATCAAGGATAAGCACATTCTTCTCCGTATCAAATCCCGCATACGACCCAGAAAGAAGAATATCCATCCAATTATCGCTCAATAGCTTGCCGGCTTGTGGAGGAACATAATACTGTACAGTATCCGTTTCATTTATGCGAACAAAGTCAAGTTTTTCATTAGTAGCCATTAAATGCTCAATGTAATAATCATCAATCGTCATGTCTGTCTCCATTGAGCAAAAGTCAGCGTAGTTTTTTGCTGCTCTTTTTGCTCTCCCCTCTTCCCAGCGCCATTGGCCTGTCTCCGGTTTGTGGTTGAATATCTCATAGCGCATGGTAGGACGGTCTGTTCCTCTCCAAAATGTATCCCATTTACCAGCCTTCTCTATTTCAAAAGCCTTTGAAAGCTTTGGCATTTTTGCTGATGGTTGCCGCGAATATACATAAATATACTCATGCCCTAATGACAGCGCTTGCACTTCCTCAAATTGTGCCTGTACATTTTTAATACCGCGCCGTACTGCTATACAGTTTCTGAAATTCTGCAATCCAAATATTTCGTCCATGATACATTTTAGGTTGGCATATTCAAAAACGTCGATGCTAACGAAAATGAAGCCATCATCGGACAATAATCTTTGCAGCAGTTTCAGTCGAGGATACATCATGCAAAGCCACTTATCGTGGCGGGACAGGTCTTCACCCTCGCTACCGACTACTTTTCCCAGCCACTTGCGAATCTTCGGATCGTTGACGTTGTCGTTGTACACCCAGCCCTCGTTGCCGGTGTTGTATGG
>JAZSAA010000466.1:0-9496 GCA_045601625.1 Clostridia bacterium
GGGCCGCGAGCATTGTGCGGTAGTTCCCTAATCATCGCCTGCATGGTAACACGCCTCCGGCCCCGGCGCGGCGCATGACGCCCTCGCCATCGGCCCGGAGGCGTTCCTTGTCACACTCTAACCGAGCCGATCACCGCAGGAAGAACCGAATCATGTCCTCGTTGGCCTGTATGCTCTTCGGATACTCGGGATGCAGCACATTGAATACGTGGTCCAGCTTCCGCGCTGAGCTGACATATTCCCGGTATATATGGGGAATAACCCTTTCCGACATGAAATCGTGCATTCGCCGGGTGCGGGTGTAGAGCAGGGAATCGGTGGGCGAGGTGCAGAACCAGACGCGCGGATAGCCGTCTGTCATATAGTATTCGTAGGAGGAATGGCGGACGTATGCCCTGTCAAAGGTGAATTTGTGGAGGATGAGATAGAGCATCTGCACGGAGAGGTTGCGCGGCAGCAGCCGCCGGTCAAAGCTGCCCTCCGGGCAGGACGCGGCATATCCGGCGATTGGGAACGGCGGCTTGCGGACGCGGAAGAAGTCCGCGGATTTGCCGGTGGTGAACATGGCTGCGGCGAGCAGCACAAAGTGGCCGCCCGCGCTGTCCCCCGTGAGGAAGGCACGGGAGGTGTCAAAGCCGTATTCCGCCTTGTGCGCCTCGATCCATTCAAGGACGTCGACGAGCTCGTTGAGTATGACGCTCAGGTCTCCCCCCGGGCACAGCGTGTAGTTCATGTTCACCACGCGAAAGCCCCTGTCGGCAAGGTATTGCCCGTGCTGGGCGTTGATTTCCTTGTTGCAGGCGAGATAGCCCCCGCCGTGCATTTCGACGATCACAGGCAGAGGGGCGCTGTCCTGGGCAGGCGCATAGACATCCAGAAGGTGCTCCGCCCTGCCGTCCGCCAGGTAGGGAATATCGCGCATGATATGAACGCCGTAGGGATTCGGGTTGGCGGCGATCCGCGGCGCGTTGGCCCGAACCTGGGCCTTTCTTATGATAGGGATGATTGGATTCATGGCTTTCTCATGTTTTATATAGATTCCTTCAGTCGCCAGACACGATTGTGCCCCGAGGCCTTCCCGACGGGAAAGCAAGGGTACGGGGCTTCATCCTCGCCATACAGATGGGGGTATACGGTTTGGAGCACACGACCTTTGAGACGATCATCGGGTGAGCTTATAGGCGGAAGCGTGTGCGAGCGAATCGGTGTCGTCCCCGATTCGTCGCTGTGAGATCCGGCCTCCGGGCGGGCAGGCTTCCCGACCGATATTATACCATGTCAAAGGGGCGTTTTCAATCGGTTCTGGTAACGCGCTGCCAAAGGGCCAGATCGGTGGTGGCCTGACCGAATACAATGCTCCAACGCAATGAGCGTTTTATGAACAACTACGTATTGCATCAGGCCGGATCATGGTGGTATAATGCAGTCAAGGGACTACTTCACAATACGGCGGCGCATCTGGCGACGCCTTTTCCGACGCGAAGCCAGTCCTTTAGGGGGACATCAGCTGCTTGCAGATTTCTCGATTGACCGCCGGGGCTTGCCAGCCCGTTGTATTCTGCCGGTTGCGCTCTTGCTGCGGACGACTTCGATTGCGGAGGGGGGGAGGACGACTTGTATGAGATCCCGGTGACAGAGGTTGGACCGGTTTTCATCGGCCAGACCGAAAATTCCGAGGCCGCGACGGGCTGCACGGTGTTGATCGCGCCTCAGGGCATGCGCGCCGGACTGGACGTGCGGGGCGGCGGTCCTGCCAGCCGTGAAAGTCTGCTGCTCGACCCATTGATGGCGGCCCGGAGCATCCATGCCATCGTCCTGGCCTGCGGCAGCGCCTACGGCCTGGGCGCGGCGAACGGCGTGATGGAATACCTGGAGCAGAACGGCATCGGCTACGATACGGGCTACGGGCTGGTGCCGCTGGTGGCCCAGTCGGACATCTACGATTTGTCAGTGGGCGACGCTTCCGTGCGTCCGGATGCGGCCATGGGCTACGAAGCCGCTCGCTTGGACATGGAAGCGCCGAATTACAGGGACGGCAACTACGGCGCGGGATGCGGGGCTACCGTAGGCAAGCTGGCCGGGATGGACTACTGCGTGAAGTCCGGCATCGGAAGCTATGCCATTCAGATCGGTGAACTGAAAATCGGCGCCATCGTGGTCGTGAACGCCCTGGGAGATGTCTATGACTGGAAGAGGGGTCGGCAGCTCGCCGGCATGCTCAACGAGGAAAAGGACGGGCTGCGTTCCAGCGCGGAATACCTGCGGCAGAGCTATGCCGTGGTCGACAATAAATTTACCGGCAACACCACGGTTTGTGCCGTACTCACCAACGCGCGTTTCGAGAAGACACAGCTGTGTAAGATTGCCGGCATGACCCATGACGGCTATGCCCGATCCGTCAATCCCGTGCATACCTCCGCAGAGGGCGACAGCATCTACGCGGTGTCGATCAGGGATATCGCCGCGGATCAGGACATGGTGGGCGCGGTTGCGGCGGAGACGGTCAGCGAAGCCATCATCCGCGCCGTGGAAAGCGCCGAGGGGGCCTACGGCTTCCCGGCGCTGCGGGATCTGGGCGGGAAATAGCAGGTACCCCGAGTGCGATAAAACACGATATGGACTTTAATGGGTTAATATGGTATAATCATCGTATCCGCTTGGAAAGGGACAGTTCTGCATGCGCTGGCGCTCCTTCAATCGGCCCAATGATTATATAGGCAAAGATCAGAAATCAATAAACCTGTGGCAGAATAGCTGAGATCTACACGCGCCTGTTTGCTATAGCTTGAAACGATTCCCGGTTAAACGGAGGCATACGGTGAAAAAGGCAAGGGAACAATCCATTCATAAAAGAACGATACGCGCGTTGGTCATCACGGCCATCATGCTGGTCCCGGTCTGCGTCTTCATGGTCCTTGGAGGCATGCGCCTTGCCAAGGACAGGGAGAGCGCCCAGATCAAGCTGAAGATGGATGCCCTCGCGCAGCTCGTCGACAACGAAAATGAAATGTACAACGCTGCGGTGGAGGCGTTTGACAAGAACCTGGCCACCCATGTGAATATGATGCGGGTATCGCTGGGCAATCTGATTTCCGAGGACGGTTATGTCGGCCCGCGCACGCTTTCGGATGGATTTGTGGTGGAGCTGCGGGGCGACGATGTCATACTGCCCGAGGGCATGCCCAGGGGCTCGCTCAAGCTCACCCGAAGCGGCATTGAACAAAGCCTTGCTTCAGGTAAGCTGAGAACAGGACGCTTCAAGGTTGAGGAAGCGGCTTCAGACAGCGCTTCCCTGCTTGCAGACGCGCAGGATGTCGCGGAGGATACCGTCGTCCAATACCAGCCGGGAGAGTATTACCTGTCCTTTGGAAGAATTGCAGACAGCCTGGTCTATGTGAGCATGATTTCCAAATCCATGTTTGACGAGGTGGTCAACAGCTATGTCCAAAGAAACTATACTGCCGTTGAGAATGAAAATGGCGGGTTTGGAGGCATAACCCTCGTCGTCAACGAGCAGGACGGCAATGTCGAGCTCCTGAAGGCATACGGGGACGTCGGCGCCTACGACAGCCTGTCGGATGTTGGGATCACTCCGGACCAGATCCTGAACCGGACGCCTTTGCTGATCGTCAATAATACGACCTATAGCTGCAACTATTCGACGATCCAGGGCGCCTGGGACGGCTGGGAGGCCCCGGTTATGATCCAGATGCTTCCGGTTGTGACCATCGGCACGCGAAGCCTGGTCCAGTCGGCGATCATCAGTTATGTGATGGTGCTGATCCTCGTGAATATCATCGTATACGTGATGTCCGTCCAGCGCCACGTCAGGGATCACGTCATCACCGAGGCGCAGGCGGCCCGCTACACGCCCAAGAGGCTGCGGATAAGAATGACGAATGCCGCCGTGATCGGTACGATCGCGATCTTTGTGATCGCCCTGATCGTCCAGGGCGTGGGGCAGCTGTATATCGAGCTGAGGTATGGTCAGGATACCTTGCGCGTGTTTTCAAAGCAGCTGGAGCAGGAGGACCATCGTCAGAACGAGATCCTGCAGCGCATTCAGGAGGATTGGTACGTCTACTATGGCGAGCACATGGCTTCGCTGTTGACCGCCTGTCCCAGCCTTGCCACATCCGGGATGCTTCAGAACTGGTGCGACATACTGAGCGTGGATTTCATCATGCTTTTCGACGGTCAGGGCAAGGAGACGCTGTGCAGTCGGGATTATGTGGGCTTTACGCTGGACAGGGGATTGGGCCAGAAGGGGTCGGAATTCCGCCGGTTGCTGTATGGACTGTCGAGCATCGTCCATGAGCCCTCCGTGGATTCGACCACGGGCATGGAGCGGCAGATGATCGGTGTAAAGCTGGATCTGCCGAATTCCAGCGGTGGGGAACAGCATGGCGCGCTGATCATGGCGCTGCTGCCGGAGCAGACCAGGCAGACCGAAAACCTGTTCCACATCGATGAGCAGCTGGCGCAGCTCGAAGCAAAGGGTACGCTATGCTTCAATGCCGACGCGTCCTCCGGGGTGATTCGCTTTTCCGGCGACGCCAAAATGGCGGGCCAGGCCATTCAGGATTGCGGGCTTTCGGAAAACAGCCTGCGGGACGGCTATATGGATTTTATGACCGTGAACGGCGTCAGGCGGTTTATCGTCACGTTGAAGCAGGACAGCTCGGTATTCTATTACGCGCTGGATCTGAAGGTGATGTTTGGACATACCCTGGCGTATGCGGGTATTACCGCGGTCCTGTTTGCGCTCGCGGTTGCGGTTGTGCTGGTGAACGTGTTCAGGGACTATAACGACAAGGTTTACGCCGCCTGGGCGGTCGTCCGCATGCCGGGAGAGGATTCACAGGCGCTGCTGGATTCGCGGAAGGAAGCGCGCCCGGCGCAAGAAAAGCCCGGCGGCGTGAAATCCCATGAAAAGCATGGGACGATCAAAAAGCACGTCGGCAAGCTCGTCGATAAGGTGTCGGATACCACCCAATGGAGGAACCGCACGCCGGAGGACAAGGCCAACCTCATGTTCCAGGCGAGCATGCTGGTGCTGCTCGTATCCTGGGCAAGCCTCCTGCTCAGCAAGAACATCGTCTACAGCAAATACGATTCGCTGGCCGGGTTCCTGCTTCGGGGTGACTGGATGCGGGGCGCCAACCTGTTCGCCTTCTGCAGCATATTCCTGGTCATCGCCTATGCCTACCTGATCAATCTGCTCAGCTGTGGCATATTGACGCTGATATCCGGCTTTCTGCTGGGAAAGGGGCAGACCTTCTGTCGGCTGCTGTACAGCTTCGTCAAGTATTTTTCGCTGTTTGTCGTGCTGTATCTGATCCTGCACTATCTGGGCTTCCCCATCGGCACGGTGGTGGGTTCTTTGAGCATCGCCTCGCTGGCCCTTTCCCTGGGCGCGAAAGATCTGGCCGCAGATATCCTGGCGGGCTTATCCATCGTGTTCGAACGCGCCTTCCAGGTGGGCGATATCGTGGAAATCAATGGAAAACAGGGCACTGTACAGGAAATCGGCATGCGTTCGACCAAGCTGATCGTTCCGGTCAACAACGTGTTGGTCATCAGCAACCATGAAATCAGGGATATCCTGAACCTGACCCAGGACGTATCGATGTATCAGATGGCGTTGAAGGTCAGGCTCTCCCAGTCCCTGACGGACACAGAGGCGGTGCTGAAGCGGGAATTGGCTTCCATACAGAGGGGGAATGAAAGGATCATCTCGCTCAGATACCTCGGCGTGACGGCGCTGGGCGGTGGCCTGGGCGAGGAATCGGCGTCCCTGGTCACGCTGGCTATCGGCGCGTACTGCCGTCAGGAAGACATAGAAGACATTGAACTCTACCTGAAACGGGAGATCCGGTTGATGTGCGAACGCGAGAATATAAGGATCGGGTAACTGTTCGGCGCGGGGCGCATCCGCATCTTCTGTGGCGGCGTCTACGCCGCAACGACCGAAAGCCCCGCCGCTCCCGACTTCGACGGGTACGGCGGGGCTTTCGCATGGCGCTTAGCGCCTGCCATGCGGGCGTTTGATAAAGCCATGATGCTCAAGGCGTCCCTTTTGTCGGTCGATCTCGGCCTTCAGCTGCTTCACAGCATCGTCGGCGGACGATTCATCATAGAGCATGGCGATCAGCGCATCCTGTTTCTCAATCAGGTCAATACGGATCAGACTGGCCGGCTCAAGCCTTTCTGTAACCCTGCTTTTGCGCGCCTCAAAGCGCTTTTCCGCTTCCCGCTGCATGCGCTCCGCCTCCGCCTTTACGGTGGCGATACGCGCCTGCACGCGCTCGGTCCTATACACCACCTCGGGATAGGCGACGGCGAAGCGGCTGTAGAAGTAAGACCTGTTGGTCAACAGCTGGCACACTTCCCTGCTGATGTCCTCGGTATTGTCCGCCTGGCTGCTGTCCACGCCGGTCTTTACCAGCTTCAGCACGAACCAGGAGATCACGAAATCCGCGGCGAGTATCGCCAGCAAAACCGCCGCGATGACCTTCCGGGTGTTCAACGGGATGCGGTCCAGGGCAGGGAAGAGGACGGGATTGACAATGTGAATGATCGCCACGCCAGCCAGGCCGAACAGCGCCAGGTTGCCGATCCAGACCCGCCCGTTCAGGTTCATGGGCTTTTGACTGTAATCCCACCATCGGGCGTGGAAGATATTTTCGAGCACATAGCTGGTCAGGTATTCCACGACGCCGCAGATCAAGAGGGACAGGGCGAAGGTCGTCACGACGCCGGATTCAACGCTGGCCAGATTGCCCACGACGACGGTGATCAGCACCACCCCAAACCCGTAAATGGGAAGTATCGGCCCCGTCAGGAACCCGCGGTTGATAAAGCGGTGGTATTGGCGGTATTTGAGTATGACCTCCATGCACCAGCCCGCAAAACCAAAGATAAAGAATTGCAGGACGATATTGATCCAGTAAGACATACTTCCATCTCCTTTCAACGATCGGGTCCTGGACAGCGCAGTCATTTCATCATAATAACACATTTTTCCGTAAGAATGCTTATAAAACTGATAAAATAGGCATAAAACTCAAATATATAACACAAATCACATATTGGTTTTGATTCGAAATCTGTTATAATAAAATAGATGACATATGTGGACAGCGCATGACTTCCTGGATTTCTAAGTTTTCACCTGTCGGCGCCTGCGCGCGTCGTGACGGTGATACTGCGCCGAAAACGAAGAAATGAGGAGCCCCGCAAATTGCGGGAAGATATGCTCGCGGGGCTTTTGACAGTTTTGATCATATAGCCGGGAACAACGAGGCTGATGAAATATACACAAATCAGAAAGGAAGCTGTTAACAATGGCAAGAACATGGGACGAGAGATTGGCAAACCTCAGCGTTAAGCTGGATGAGCTGAGCAAAAAAGCGGCGGAGGCCTCGGAGGAGGCGAAGATCTATCGCGAGCAGCGCGCCGAAGTGATCCAGGACCGCATCAACACCGCCAAGGGCAACGTCGCCGCAATGCAGGAGAACGCCCGCATGGCAGAGGAGGAGCGCGAGAGCAAGCTCCGCAGCGCGATGCTCAAGGCCCGCATGACCGTGAAGGCCAAGCACGAGGACCACGTGGACGCCCGCGACAAGAAGCGCCTTGAGCTGTTCATCGACGAGGAGATCAATTACATTCTCGATTGCTACGACGCCGCCGCTTTCCTGATTGCGGATGCGGAGCTGTCGATCTATGAGGTGGCCGTCGCCCTGAAGACGTATGAGGAGCGCTTCGGCGGCGCGCCGGAGACCGTCGAGACGGCTGAGCCCGCTCAGACTGCCGAAGCAGAGAAATAAGCTCACATCGAAGGGCTGTCTCAAGACGATCATGGGGCGAGAAGGCGCTTTCTGCCGCTGTCTGCGCCGGGCAAGCGCCGCCGCGTTCGCCTTCACAGTGCACGCATTTTGGGACAGCCTCCCGTAAGGGGCAATGTCATCAGCTTAAGGAACTACCGCACAATACGGCGGCACATCTGGCGGTGCCTTTTCCGCCAGTCATCTCTTGCAGATTTTTTGATTTACCTGGCGGGTAATCGAGATTTTTGCAGGCAGCAAGCGGCTGAAATTCACCCGCTGATGGGCCGCGAGCATTATGCGGTGTTTCCTTAAGGATTCACTTCACGGCAATCTCAACCACGTTTGACGGCTGGGCGACTGATAGAGGCCGCTGCGGAGGCGATAACTCGCGTTGTGAACGCCATAAAACTTCTTCTTAAGCTGACGACATTGCCCTGCGGAGGGTTTTGCGTATGCGCGATGTGTTCCCATCGGCGCATGCAGCTATCGACAGGGAGGGATAAGTATGCTCTTTCAAGAACTGGGAAAGCTGAAGCGGTCGTCGATCATGACGTCGATCATACTGATGGCGGTGGGGATATTGATGATCATCTGCCCGAAGCAGTATGTGAACGCGCTGGTGGCCACACTGGGCTACGGGGCGCTGGTCTTCGCGGTGGTCATGATACTGGACTTTATATCGGGCAAGAAGGCGCTGATGAACTATATCTACTTAACCGGGGCGCTGATACTGGCGCTGCTGGGCATCGCCATCGTGGCCTTTGAAGCGGATGTGGCGCGCATCATCGGGTTGATTTTCGGCGTGATACTGGTCACAGACGGGATCGCGGGCATCGTCAGCACCTGGATGTACGTTCGACGGGCCGGACGCAGCGGCTGGTGGGTGCTTAACGTGCTGAACGCGCTGTTGATACTGTTTGGGCTGATCGTGCTGGTGAATCCGTGGTGGAACGAACCCACGATGCTGTTTGACGTGATCGGCGGCATGCTGCTGTTCTCATCGATCGTGAGCGTTGCGCGGCTGTTCTATCTGTGGCCGATCAGGGAAGCGTAAGGAGGGCGGAACGATGCAGAACAACAAGGACAGGGAAATGGACCGTGCGCCCATGAAGGACGCGATGGAAAACGGGCGCGGGGATCAGACGGCACAGCCGGATGCGGCGCCCGTGGAATCGGACAGGCTGAATGAGATGATCGAGTCGCTGGACGCCGAGGCGTCGCCGGATGTGGAGCCGGCGGAGGAAACCCAAGCCGTCGAACCGGCGGTGAGCGAGGTGGAGGCGCGCAGGGCGGAGATGGCCGAGACGGAGCGCGCCGTGCGTCAGGCCCAGGCGGAAATCGAGACGAGCAAAAAGCGGGCGTTCATGGCGTCGAAGGAAATCGCGGAGGCAAAAAAGACGCTGGCGAACCAGAGGAAGCAGATCAAAGAGGCCGAGCGACGGGAAAAGCGTCAGAAGCGCCAGATAGCGGCGGCGAAGAACAAGGATGAGCTTGCTCAGGAGCTGGAGCGCCGCAAGGCGGCGCTCCAGCACACGAAGGCGGAGATGGGCGAAAAGCTTAAGGGCATGCTGTCGAGCGAGCTGAAGGCGATGGAGAAGTACAAAAAGACCCGCGCCGCCGAGATCATGGCCGTGTTCGCCAAGCATAATTTCTATGCCAACGGCTTT
>JAZSAA010000467.1:0-8878 GCA_045601625.1 Clostridia bacterium
CGCCGCCCTGCGCTTCACCCCCCCCGGCGACCCCACCGCGCCCGAATTGCAAAGGGCGCTGAAGGAGCAGGGAATCGAATACGTGATGGAAAAGTACATGAGCCTGGCCCCCGACGAGCCCCTGTGGAACATGATCCGGAAGGAATGGAAGGATTAACGCACGGATCGAACCACCGCCACGCGCAAAGCATTGCGCGTGGCGGTTTTTGGGGAAAAGTGAGGGGCAAATTCTGGTTTGACGCGAAGCGACAAATCAGAATTTCAGTGGTTAGTATTTAGTATTTAGTGGTTAGTGGAGGAGGAAACGTTGAAGCCTCTACCGTTTCCTTATAATCAAACAAATCCGTCAGGGCTGGTGACTTGACCGAATTGGAAATTTGAAAACCGCGCCGCCTGTACCGCCACTAAATACTAACCACTAAATACTCAAATATCCCTTGCATTTCCGCCAATATTATGCTAAACTTATTATTAGCAACATATTAACAACCTTCAGGTGCCTCCTGCAGTCTGTCTGGTATTGGCGCAACACCGTTACCGTCCTGCCATGGGAGGCATTTTCAGGGTAAGGGCTATCCCATTATTCACATATCAAGGGGGGATTCACCGTGAGAATTGTTGTACTGGGCGCCGGCGCGATGGGCGGGCTGTACGGCTCCTTTCTCAGCCGCGAAAACGACGTGACGATGGTGGACATCAACGCCGAGGTGGTGGACAAGATCAACCGCGAGGGCTTTGAGGTGCGGGAGCCGGACGGCAGCTCGAACCTGTTCCATCCCAGGGCCACCACCTCCTCCGCGGGCATGGGCCCGGTGGACCTGATCATCATCTTCCTGAACTCCCGCTTCAGCGAGAGCGCCCTGAACGCCAACAAGGGCATCATCGGGCCGGACACCTGCCTGATGACGCTGCAGAACGGCTCGGGTCACGAGGCCACGCTGGGCAAGTTCGTGCCCGAGCAGAACATCATCATCGGCACCACCCAGCACAACGCCAACGTGGGCGGCCCCGGCATCACCAACCACGGCGGCAGCGGCATGACCCACATCGGCTGCGTGACCGGTTCCGCCAGCCGCTTCCAGTCCATCGCCGACAGCTTCACCGCCTGCGGGCTGCAGTGCGACGTGTCGGACGACGTGCAGAAGATGATCTGGAACAAGATGTTCACCAACGTCTCCGCCTCGGCGCTGACGGCGGTATTGCAGGTGCCCCTGGGCTACATCTCCTCCGACCCCTTCGCCTGGGCCCTGTGCCAGAAGCTGATCCGGGAGACGGTGGACGTGGCCTCGGCGCTGGGCATGGACTTCGACTACGACCAGAAGGTGGCCGAGGTCAAGGCCGTGTGCGACAATTCCCCGAACGGCCTGACCAGTATCTACACCGACCTGAAGAAGGGCCGCCGCAGCGAGGTGGACACCATCAGCGGCAGCATCGTGCGCGCCGGCGAAAAGGCCGGGGTGCCCACCCCGAACCACGCCTTCATGGTGACGCTGATCCACGCGATGGAGGACCGGGCGGCCGGAAAGTAAGGCGCAGTATGGCGGCACAGGCGCAGCCGCGGGATCGCGCAAACGACTTTCGTTACATATAAGGAGGAATCGCCCATGCCATGCAAATCCCTGTATGATTTCACCGCCGGCACGCCCAGGCGCAGGCCCGACCAGCTGCCGCCGAAGGAGTTCACCGTCGGCAATCTTCACATCGTGGACCTGACCAAGACCCTGGACCCCAACACGGAGTCCCGCCGCTGCCGGCTGTGGCGCTTCAACACCGGCGGGGCCATCCCGGATTTCCACACCATCATGGACCTGACCAGCCACCTGGGCACCCACTGCGAATGCCCCTACCACCACGACGAGGACTGGGCCAGCGTGGCCGAGCTGCCGCTGAAGCAGTTCATGGGCCGCGGGCTGTACGTGGTCATCGACGAGCTGCCCGAGAACGCGGAGATCACCGCCGAATCGCTGGAGAAGCACCTGGGCGCGAAGATCCGCCCCGGCGACACCGTCATCATCGACAGCCCCTACCGCATCCCGCCGTTCACCCCCGCCACCAACGGCCCCACCGACCACCGGCTGCACGTGGGCGCGGAATCCGCCCAATGGCTGGCGGACCACGGCGTGCAGAGCGTGGGCTTCGGCGACGGCGTGACCATCGAGGACTGCGAGGCCAACGTCAAGCCCTTCCACGACATCCTGATGGCGCAGAACTGCACGTTCCTGGAGGTGCTGCAGAACCTGGAGCTCCTGAAGACCGACACCTTCTTCATCAGCTACGCGCCGCTGCCCATCGTGGGCCTGGATTCCTGCCCGGTGCGAGCGTATGCCATCGAGGGCCTGGCGGAGTTCAGCGACTAAATCGATCCGGAGGTAACCATGCCACTGATCCAATACGACGACATGCGCCGTGAATTCGAGCGCATCCTGAAAAAGCGGGGCTTCACCGACGCCGACGCGGCCTCGGCGGCGGCGGTGTTCGCCGACAACAGCCTGGACGGCGTGTACAGCCACGGCTACATCCGCTTTCCCCGAATGGTGGACTACCTGGACAAGGGCGTGATCGACCCGAAGATGGAGGCCACCTGCGAGATGGCCTTCGGCGCGATGGAGCGCTGGGACGGCCACCGGGGCTTCGGCCCGCTGAACGCCCGCAAGGCCATGGACCGCGCCTGCGCGCTGGCCAGGGAATTCGGCGTCGGCCTGGTGGCGCTGGGCAACAACAACCACTGGCTCCGCGGCGGCAGCTACGGCTGGCAGGCGGCCAACCAGGGCATGATCGGCATCTGCTGGTCCAACACCACGCCCAACATGCCCGCCTGGGGCGGCCGGGACCGCAAGATCGGCAACAACCCCATCATCTTCGCCGTGCCCCGCTCCAACGGGGAGCACGTGGTGGTGGACTGCGCCCTTTCCCAGTTCTCCTTCGGCAAGCTGGAGGAGGCGAAGCTGGCGGGCAAACAGATGCCCCTGCCCTGCGGCTACAACGACGACGACGAGCTGACGACGGACCCCGCGCCGGTGATGGCCAACCTGCGGCTGGCCCCGATGGGCTACTGGAAGGGCAGCGGCATATCGATGCTGCTGGACCTGATCGCCACCGTGCTGACCAACGCCAATTCGGTGCAGAAGGTCGGCACCTTCGGCGAGGAGGTGGGCCTTTCCCAGGTCATGATCGCCATCGACCCCGGCAAGTTCAATGACGACGCCACCACCGACGGCATCGTGGCGGCGCTGGTGGCGGACGTGAAGTCCTCCGAGCCGCTGAAGGGCGGCGCGCCGGTGCGCTACCCCGGCGAGCGGGACGTGAAGACCCGCAGGGAGAACCTGGAAAAGGGCATCCCCGTCAACGACGAGGTCTGGGCGCGGATACTGCGCCTGTGATAAACCAAATAACGTGATCCTGAAAGGGAAGACACAGGAAGGAGGATAGCATAAACCGTCTGCGCAATCAATGCCGTATAAAGGCCAATACAGAAAGATCCTTCGACTGCGCTGGCGCTCCGCTCAGGATGACAGGCAATGATTGTGCATCGCCGTAAGCGCAGGATGACAGGCAACGCCCTGTGTCATTCTGAGCGAAGGCGCAGCCGAAGTCGAAGAATCCGTGTCCTTATCCCTTCGGCATTGACATTATTCCTGAACCCAATATATTTTTTATCATGAAAGGAGAAACCCCATGAAGAAGCTTATTGCCATCCTGATGACCCTGGCCCTGATCGCGCTGTGCGTGCCCGCCATGGCCGAAGCCCCCGAGCTGACCCTGATCATCGCCTCCAACGCCACCGACCCCACCAACCCCTACAGCTACGGCCTTGACAAGTTCAAGGAGGTCGCGGAGGAGGTCTCCGGCGGCAAGATCGCCGTCGAGGTCCACAAGGGCACCCTGGGCGAGAACGAGTCCGAGCTGGTCGAAAAGCTGGCCATGGGCGCGGCCGACATGGTCGTCTCCTCCCCCGGCTTCATGACCGCCATCGGCGTGCCGGAGGTCGACTTCCTGTCCCTGGAGTACCTGTTCGACAGCTTCGATCACTGGGAAGCCTGCATGGACGGCGATTTCGGCGCTCAGATGCGCGACATGATCGCCGAGAAGACCGGCAACATGTACCGCATCATGGGCTACTGGTCCTCCTCCGTGCGCGACGTGTACGCCAAGAAGGAGATCAAGAGCCCCGAGGACATGAAGGGCCTGAGCATCCGCACCCAGAACAGCCAGGTGCAGCAGCAGTTCTTCCAGGCCTGCGGCGCGGTTCCCACCAGCGTGGCCTGGGGCGAGCTGTACCAGGCGCTGCAGCAGGGCGTTGTGGACGGCGCTGAGAACGACTACACCAACCTGACCCTGAAGGAGCACCACAAGACTCCCAACGGCAAGTACGTGAACGAGACCCATCACGACTACACCACCCGCCTGTTCCTGATGGACGGCAACAAGTACAACGCCCTCACCGACGAGCAGAAGGCCTGGATCGACGAAGCCAGCGCCGCCGCCACCGCCGAGGAGCGCGCCATCACCTATCGCATGTTCGAGGAGTCCAAGCAGAAGGCCATCGACGACGGCGCCGTCATCACCGAGCACGCCGACATCGACATCGACGCCTTCAAGGCCATCGCCATCCCGATCCAGGACGAGTTCGCCGCCAAGATCGGCATGACCGAGCAGCTGGAGATGATCCGCGCCGCGGCCAAGTAAGCCCTTTCCCAACGGTTTACCGCGCTTCCCCGCCCCGCTGGGCGCTTTGATGTCGCATTGACATCATTGCCCCGCAGGACGGGGAATCGCGTGCAATTACATTGATTGTAGGAGATGGCTATGAAAAAAGCGATTGATACCATGCAGAAGATACAGATCGCCCTGGGCGGTCTATTTCTGCTGATCTTTCTGGTGACAGTCGTCTATCAGATGATCTGCCGCTATGCCGGTATTACCGCCATGTGGACGGAGGACGTTTCCATGTACTCCTTCATCTGGGCGGTGTTCACCGGCGCCGGCGCGATGGTGCACTCGAAGGCCCACTTCGCCTTCACCACCGTCAGCGACGCCATGAAGGACCCCCGCAAGAAGGCGATCCTGCAGATCTTCATCAACATCGTCATGCTGGTGTTCTCCGTGCTGATGGTGAAGTACGGCATCGACGCCGCCAAGCAGTTCTGGAACTTCAAGTGGACCAGCATCCCCAGCCTGAATCGCGGCCCGACCTGGCTGTGCATTCCGTTCTGCGGGCTGACCTCGAGCATCTACCTGCTCTGGTCCATCTATGAGGAGATCCAGAAGATCAAGAAGGGGGGCCAGGCATAATGTTAGGCGCAATCCTGGTCATCATGTTCGTGGTGCTGGTGGCCATCGGCACGCCCATCGCCTTCGCGCTGGGCCTGGTGTCCTTCACGGGCATCGCGTGCCTGCCCTCCATACCGAACATGGTCGTGTTCACCAAGATGTTCAACGGCCTGAACAGCTTCACGCTGCTGGCCGTGCCGCTGTTCATACTCGCCGCCAACCTGATGAACGAGGGCGGCATCACCGACAAGCTGATCGAGTGCATCTGCGACCTGGTCGGCCACTGGAAGGGCGGCCTGGCCCACGCCAACGTGCTGGTGTCCATGGTCTTCGCCGGCATCTCCGGCTCCTCCCAGGCGGACACCTCCGGCGTCGGCAAGATCTTCATCCCCGCGATGGAAAAGCAGGGCTATGACAAGGGCACGTCCGTCGGCGTGACGGCCGCGTCGTCCACCCTGGGCTCCATCATACCGCCAAGTATCACAATGGTCGTTTACTCGGGCATCGCCAACGTGTCCACGGGCGCGCTGTTCATGTCCGGCATCGTGCCCGGCATACTGCTGGGCGTGGCGATGATGCTGGTGGTCGTGTTCTACTCCAAGCGCAAGAACTTCCCCCAGAGCCCCCGCGTGCCGGTGAAGACGGCGATCATGCACACGCTGAAGTCGCTGCCGGCCCTGATGACCCCCATCATCCTGATCGGCGGCATCGTCTCCGGCCTGTTCACCCCCACCGAGTCCGCGGCCTTCGCCTGTATCTACGCGCTGCTGGTGGGCATCTTCTTCTATCGCAGCATCAAGGTCAGCCGCCTGCCGGGGATCCTGATCGAGACGATGAAGATGGCCTCGCTGTCGCTGTTCGCGCTGGCCACCGCCAACGCCCTGGGCGAGCTGCTGAGCTACTACCGCCTGAACGTGATCGCCCAGCAGTTCTTCACGTCCCTGCCCGGCGGCCGGTTCATCTTCCTGCTGGTAGTGGTGGCGTTCTTCCTGTTCGTGGGCACCTTCATGGACGCCGTGCCGGCCATGATCCTGTTCGTGCCGATCATCCTGCCCTCCGCCGTGGCGCTGAACCTGAGCCCCATCATCCTGGGCCTCATCATCATCGTCACGCTGGCCCTGGGCCTGGTGACCCCGCCCTACGGCCTGTGCCTGCTGCTGGCCTGCAACATAAGCGGAACGACGATAGAAGAGGGCTTCAAGGGCGCGCTGCCCTACTTCCTGTCCTCTCTGTGCGTGCTGTTCCTGCTGATCCTGTTCCCGAACTTCTGGCTGGCGATCCCCGCCGCCATCTTCCCGGGACTGTTCTGATAAGAGGCTGATTTTTCTGGTTTACCGGTTTGCTGCGCAAGCCGATAAACCAGAACTATTGTTGAGAAGACAACTGTTCAGGCGCAGGAAAATTCTGATTTGTCGCGGGGCGACAAATCATAATTCAGTATTTAGTATTTAGCATTTAGTGGTTAGTGGAGGAGGAAATCCTTGCGGATTTCTTTTGATTCAAAGAATCGAGAAACGTTGAAACCTCTGCCGTTTCCTTATAATCAAACAAATCCCGTAGGGATTTGCACCACCACTAAATACTAACCACTAAATACTAAATACTCAAATTCTGATTTATCGTTCTGTGATCCAAACCCCCAACCGATGTTCGCCCGCTTCCTCCGCGCTGAACGTCACCCGCCACAGGCTCCCTGGGAAGCTCCTCGCCATACGGGGGTCGTCAATCCTGATCTCTTCGATTTCGACATCCATCGGCATGTCGGGCGATATGCGAATCCTCCCGGCGCAGACGTCGCCGCCCTCGATCTCCGGGCGATTGCGAAGCAGGAATACCTCGGTCGCACTCCCCGGCCTTTCCAGCCGGATCACGTCCTCGATCCGGCAGCCCGTTTCCGAGCACGTCACCGTCCGGCGGCATTCCAGCGCGCCCACCTCCCCGGGATACGCCGGGGCCATGTCCAGCCGAAGGCCGTTGTGCAGCTTCTCCACACGCCGCGCCCCGCGCGCCCAGCCGCCGGCCTGCTCAAGGCCGCCGATCATCGGCACGTTGTGGTACATGCTCCGGGTGTTCCACAGGGTATAGCGTTCATCGGAGAAGGTCTTGCCGGTGTAGGTCATGTTTCCGGCGTCCACGATCTCCGGTTCGCCGCCGACCCACAGCATGAAGCTGCCGCAGTCGTTGTGGCTGTGGCTGCCCGCGTTCACGCCGCCCTTGCACACCAGCGCAAGCCCGCCCCGGCGCACGACCCGCAGCTGCAGGTCCGGCAGCCAGACGTCCTCCGGCGGCGCGACGGGCTCTTCCCCGCCTTCGTCGCCATGGAACAGGTCGCACAGCAGCCGCCAAAATTGGGGCGTGTCCGCCAGGTGGTCCTCGAAACCGCCCCGGAAGCGCCGTCCGAAGGCGGCGAGGTCCGCCTCCCCCAGCCGCTCCCCTGCGTACAGAAGGCGCTCGCCGGGGATATCGGGCTTCGCGTCGCAGTCGGCGTAGTTGACGAACCACGCCCCGCCCAGCCACATCCGCATCGGAAAGCGCAGTATATTGCCTAGCTTGGGGTCGTCCCACAGCGCCACGCGCCCGCCGGTGACGCGCCAGAGCAGCTCCAGGCAGTCCAGCAGCGCGCCGCCGGCCATGCTCCAGTAGCCGGGGCCCTCGTCGCAGCCGCCGTCAGAGGGCAGGACGCCGATATAGCGGTCCAGCATGCCGCAGCCGCGCCCCAGCAGCGCCGCCAGCCTTTCACGATCCTCGATCCAGGCGCAGGCGCTCAGCATGACGTTGGAGACGATCCACGGCGTCCAGTTGCACAGGTCGCCGCGGATGAGGCCCATCCACCAGAAGTCGTCCCGGGTCTCGAAGGGAGTCAGAATCCGCTGCTCCACCTCCCGCCGCACCCGGCGGCGGATCAGCGGGGATACCGCGTCCAGGCCCTCCCCCAGCAGCTGGCAGGCCAGGGACAGTATCATCGCCGTCTGGGCGGCGAACAGGTCCACATAGGGCCTGTCCGGCTCCGGCAGCGGCCGCGGGGGTGTGGGCTCAACCCCGGCGTGTTCGGCGCCGTTGTGGGCGCTGATGACCCAGGTGGTCTCCTCGCAGATCAGCCAGATGCCGTCGACGACGGCGTCCAGCCCCGGCAGGCCATCGTCCACGCAGCAGCCCAGCACCGCCGCGCACAGCTTCCGCCGACGCTCGAAATAAGGCGCTTCAAAAGAAACCCGGTCCCCTGCCCTGGCGAAGGCCATGTACCGCGAGGCCGTGAGCAACGGATATTCGACGGCGCGATAACGCTCCGCCAGCCGCCGCACCGCCGCCCGCCTGTCCGCGGAAAGCCCTTCCCACGCACCGCGATCCGACGCCGGGGGAAACAACGGGGAGACAGGCATGACGATCATGTCCCTCAGAGCGTGGGTTTGGATAATTTCTGCAAACATGGTATTCTCACAGTTGGTTATGATTTGGTAGGGCTGACAAATTCTGATTTGTCGCGGAGCGACAAATCAGAATTCAGTATTTAGTATTTAGCATTTAGTGGTTAGTGGAGGAGGAAATCCTTGCGGATTTCTTTTGATTCAAAGAATCGAGAAACGTTGAAACCTCTGCCGTTTCCTTA
>JAZSAA010000468.1:0-3766 GCA_045601625.1 Clostridia bacterium
CGGCGTGGCGTACATCCACAGGTGCACGCCGAAGCTGACCAGCATGGCCAGGTCGCGGTACTTCGTCGTCAGCGCCGATATGATGATGCCGAACCCCAGGCCCAGTATGCCCAGCTGCAGCAGCATCAGCGGCGTCAGCAATATCAGCTGCAGGTTCGGGTGCACGCCGCTGTCGGGCTTTCGGGCGTAGATGACGACGAATACGATGAACAGCACGAACTGCACCAGGAAGTTGATCATCTCCGTGAGCACCGTGGCGAAGGGCATCACCAGCCGGGGGAAGTAGACCTTGCCGAACAGCTTGCTGTTCTTGACGAAGGTCTCCGACGTGGTGGTCAGGCACTGGGCGAAGAAGTGCCACATGATGTTGCCCGCCATGTAGAACAGGAACTTGGGCACGCCGTCGGTGGGCAGCCCGGCCAGGTTGCCGAACACCACCGTGAACACCAGCGTGGTCAATAGCGGCTGTATGATCACCCAGGCCGGACCCAGTATGGTCTGCTTGTACAGCACGGTAAAGTTGCGCTTCACCAACAGCCAGATCAGGTCGCGGTAGCGCACCAGGCCCTTGATGTCGATGTCAAACCAGCCCCTGCGGGGGCGTATGATCGTGTCCCAGCCGGCGGGGTTGCGGGTGTTGTCCATATATGCAGTCTCCTTGAGGGGTCGTGTATTGGTGTTTTCCCATTATATCAGGGGAATGTTGCGCTTTCAAGCGGTAGGTGGACCGCGGTGGCGGCGCAGGTGCCGCCGCTACGGTTCCTTCGGCGCGGCGTTCTGTCCGTCCCCGTCGCCGGGCTCCCCGGCGGGCTGCGTCGCCCTGGTCCGCTTCATCTCGCCGTAATAGTTGACGATGATGGAGGTGATCAGCGCGACCACAATGATGCCGTACACCCCGAGGATGATGCTCAGGCCCCTTCCGATGGCGGTGGTGGCCGTGATGTCGCCGAAGCCGATGGTCGTCACGATGGCGAAGCAGTACCACAGGCCGTCCCAGAAGGTATGGATCGCGTCTTCGTAGTATTTCAGCACAAAGGAGAAGGCGATCATTGCGATCAGCAGGCCGAATATGATCTCGAAGGCGTAGGTCTCGAAAAGGATGTCCTTCAGGACGTCGAGCCGGATCTGGGAGAACATGCCGACAAAGATGGATGTGAGCGCGGTCAGCATGAACATCAGCGCGACGACGGCCATCGAGAACAAATCGCCTGCGTTGAATAACAGCATGACAATGAACAGTATCGCGGCCGCGTTGAGAACGATGTTCAACGGCTTGCGCCTGCGCAGTATGGCCAGCACCCGGCCTGACAGCATGCAGACCCAGAAGGCTGTCACGAGCACCATCTGGGTCGTGCCATTGTAGCCGAGGACCGCCACCAGTATACCGCAGGCTACGAAGATGGCGGCGTAGACCAGATGGGCAATGAATACCGACCGGGATTTTGCCCGCAGCCGGAAGGCGCGGAACAGGTTGACAAAGCCCAGGCAGACATACATCGCGCAGAGCAGGAAGGCCATGTCGGGGGGGTCGGCGGACTGAGCCCCCTTATAGACCTTAATCCACTCTTCCGTAAAGGAAAAGGTGGCCGGAAAAAGCAGTATGGAGAACAGCATCTCGCCGAGGAAGGGGATTTTCCCGCGGCCCCTGCGCAGCAGATCGTTCATTTGTAAGCGCTCCTTTCCCGATGGATCCCGTTACATGAACATGCCCATGTACATCGCACCCGAATCCTTCAATTCCTGAAGGCTGATCCTGGGGATGGGCAGGTTGATCAGAAGCTGGTGGCTGCCCTCCAGGTACAAAAACAGGATCAGGGCGATGCCCGCCACCGGGATCAGAAGGTCCACCATGCCGTTCTTCGACCTGCGCGTGTAGGAAAACAGCAGCACCAGCGGCGCCAGGAAAAACAGGCTGACGGACCCGCCGAAGCCCACGGCGTCGGCAATCCGCATGCCCATGGTGATGGATTCCTCGATCTGCGCCTTATGGGCGGCGGTCTCCTCGGCGGCCTGCCGGGCCGCCTCTGCCGGGTCCTGGGTCGCCAAGGGGGCTTCCTGCGTGGGCTGGACCGTCCTGCGGGAGGGCCTGGGCGTCGCCCGCACGGGTCCGGACGTCGCCGCCGCCGTCACCTCGACGGCCGGCGCCAGGTCGCGCACCACCTCGTTCAGGGAGAAGCCCATGACGGCCACAAAATCGAGGAGGCTGACGATCACCAGCATGATGGCCAGGAACACCGAGAAGTTCCACGAGTTGCGATTGGTCTTCAGGAAGGCCCGGTATTCCTCGTGGGTCTTGCCGTGGCGGCGGAAGCGCAGCTCCCGGGTCTTGACGAACAGCACCAGCGCCACGAACAGCACGAACGTCATCGGCGGCTTCACGGTCAGCAGCGGGAAGGCCCAGACGGGAACCTGCACCAGCCCCCTGGCGGCGTTCACCTTCAGCACCATGCAGGCCACCTCGTAGCCGATGGGCAGCAGCGCCAGCAGCCGGAAGAGGATGCGCGCCTTCCCCACGAACACCCGGCGGGGATTGTAGCTGAGGAACACCATCGTCAGCGCGCACAGGAACAGGTCGACGAATATGTTGAAGCAGAAAAAGCCGTAGGGCATGACCGTGCTCAGCGCGTTCTGAACGGCGGGCAGGGCGTCGGACGGCGGGTCGAGAAACACCTCGACCCCGCCCACGAGGTAGCGGTAGAACAGCAGGTAATACAGCGCGCATATGCCCGCCATCGCCCCGCCGTTGACGAGGAGCTGCCTGCCGTAGGCGCCCTCGTTGTCCAGCAGCTGGGAAAAGCTGGCGATAAGCAGGAACGGCAGCGAAAAATCGGCGATGCCCTCCACAATTTTCAGCCAGGAGGCGATGTCCGCGGCGAAAACCGGGTCCAGGCGCGCCCCCAGCCGGAGGAGCACCCCTGCCTGGGCGATGGCAATACACAGCCAACCCAGCATCTTGAAGTGCTGGCCGGAGAGGGGCCCCCTGTAGCGGATGTCGTTTTCAAGCGTCGTCTCGTGGATTTTGACGCGCTGCCTCTTCGTTGGGTTGCTCCCGCTGCGCCTGTCGGACATGTGCAATTCTCCTGTTCCGTATAACTGATACTGTTATTATACTCCAGGAAGGGCGGGGTTGTCTACCGGCGCGAAATGACGGCAATGTGAATTGTGCGCTGTATCTTGCGCGGCGCGGGGCTTTATGCTATAATTAAGATGTGATAATTTGCGAACGCGCCCGAGGGCGCACTGTGGAAAGGACGGTAATTCACTATGGCAAGAGGCGGATTTCCCGGCACGATGGGCGGCGGCAACATGCAGCAGCTGGCCCGGCAGGCCCAGAAGCTGCAGCAGCAGATGACGAAGATGCAGGAGGAGCTGGAGGCCCGTGTGTACGAGGCCAGCGCCGGCGGCGGCATGGTGACGGTGAAGGTCTCCGGCAAGAAGGAGCTGCTTTCCATCGAGATCAAGCCCGAGGCCGTGGACCCCGACGACGTGGAGATGCTCCAGGACCTGGTGCTGGCCGCCGTGAACGAGGCCCTGCGCACCGCGAACGACACCACCGAGCGGGAGATGGGCAAGCTGACCGGCGGGCTGAACATGCCGGGTCTGTTCTGACATGGCCGAGATCGAGGCCATCGCCAGGCTGGTCAACCAGCTCTCAAAGCTGCCGGGTGTGGGCCGCAAGACGGCCCAGCGCCTGGCCTACCACATCATCGCCCTGCCCGAGGACCAGGTGCGGGAGCTGGCCGTGGCCATATTCAACGGCAAGAAG